>NZ_JBSHMJ010000032.1:0-41397 GCF_053645265.1 Dietzia sp. NPDC055343
GGTTTGGTCCAAACCGGGCGCGCAAGTCGAGGGCAGCCTCCCCGGGCCGGAGGGTTCCACCGGGCCGGGATAGGCCGGACGGGCCGAGCGGGTCAGACCGACTTGGCCTCCCACATCCAGTGCAGCTGCTCGAGTCGAGCGCTGACGCCGATGAGCAGATCCTCGGTCACCGGGTCGCCTCCGACCTTCGCGATGTTGGCGCGCAGACGTACGATCGTGGCCGCGAGCGCCTCGGTGATCACGCGGACGACCTTGTCATCGGAGGCGAACTCCGACGAGGCCTCGTCGAGCGCCGAGTCTGCGGCGACCGTCTTGGCGCGGCCGTCCGGGCTGACGCCCACGGCCGTGGCCCGCTCGGCGACCTCGTCGGTGAAGCCGCGCGCGTCCGCGACGAGCTCGTCGAGCGCGAGGTGCACGCTCTGGAACCGCGGGCCGACGACCGACCAGTGCGCCTGCTTGGCGACCAGCGACAGGTCGATCAGGTCGACGAGTGATTCCTGCAGGGCGCCCGACACGGCCTCCTGGTGCTCGGCCGGGACGAACGAGGTGATCGGACCATTCTTGGAATCGGTGGCCATGGTGGCTCCTCTCTGGCCCGGCGTATCCGGACCGCACGGTTCTCTACTTGTGTATCAACGCCCGACGGGAAGGGCCGATTCCTGCTCGGCCCTTCCCGTCGGTGTGACGCGTGTCAGTCGCGCAGGCGGTGGGTACCGCGCTCCGAGGCCTCGACCTTGGTTTTGATGGCGGCGCCGAGGTCGGGGTCGACCGCGGTCCAGTAGGCGTACACGCGCGCGAGCAGTTCCGTCTCCGACGGGTCGATCGCGCTCACGTGGCCCGCGACATTGTTCTGCAGGCGCTCGCGGGCGGCGTCATCCATGACCTCGCGGTACAGGGTGGTGGCCTGCGCCTGGTCGGTGTCCTCCGCGTGCGGCTTGACGTCCCCACGGAAGATCTCGGAGCCCTCGGCGTCCCAGGCGCCGAAGTCGTAGGCCTTGGCCGGGTCGGCGGTGGGCCCGTCGATCGAGTTGGGGTGGTACTCGGCCACGGCCGGGTGGTTGAACTCGTACTGCATGTGGCCCTCCTTGGAGTAGGAGTTGACCGGGGACAGCGGCGAGTTGACCGGCAGCTGCTGGTAGTTGGCGCCGATGCGGTAGCGGTGGATGTCCGGGTACGCGAACACGCGGCCGAGCAGCATCTTGTCGGGCGAGAAGCCGATGCCGCGCACGATGTTGGTGGGCGCGAACGCGGCCTGCTCGATCTGCGCGAAGTGGCTCTCCGGGTTCCGGTTGAGCGTCATGGTGCCGACCTTGCGCAGCGGATAGTCCTTCTGCGACCAGGTCTTGGTGAGGTCGAACGGGTTGAACCGGTAGTTCTCCGCCTCGTCCACGGGCATCACCTGCAGGTGCAGGTCCCAGGAGGGGTAGTTGCCCTCGCGGATGTTCACCCAGAGGTCCTCGCGGTGGAAGTCGGCGTTCTCGCCGTCCTTGCGCTCGGCCTCGTCCTGGGTGAAGAACTCGATGCCCTGGTTGGTCTTGAAGTGGAACTTGACCCAGTGACGCACGCCCTCGGCGTTGATCATCTGGTACGTGTGCGAGCTGAACCCGTCCATATGACGCCAGGTCCGCGGGATGCCCCGGTCGCCCATGAGCCAGGTGACCTGGTGGGTCGACTCCGGGCTCAGGGTCCAGAAGTCCCACTGCATGGCGTGGTTGCGCAGGCCGGAGCCGTTCTTGCGGCGCTGCGAGTGGATGAAGTCCGGGAACTTGATCGCGTCGCGGATGAAGAAGATCGGCGTGTTGTTGCCGACCATGTCGTAGTTGCCCTCTTCGGTGTAGAACTTCAGGGCGAAGCCGCGCGGGTCGCGCCAGGTGTCCGGGCTGCCCTTCTCGCCGGCGACGGTGGAGAAGCGGGCGAGCATCGGGGTCTTGACGCCCTTCTGGAACAGTCCGGCGCAGGTGATGTCGGAGATGTCCTCGGTGGTCTCGAACTCGCCGAAGGCGCCGGAGCCCTTGGCGTGCGGCAGTCGCTCGGGCACGTTCTCGCGGTTGAAGTGGGCGAGCTTCTCGATGAGGTAGAAGTCGTGCAGCGGCTGCGGGCCCTGGCGGCCGACCTGGGCGCTGAACTCGTCGTGCGGAACCGGCACGCCGCCGTCGGTGGTGGTGGGTGCCTTGGGCTCGATGTTGCGTACGCCGCGGTCGGCGGGGTGCATGGTCACGTCTGTGGCTCCTCATGGGTTGGGTGGAGTGGTGAGGTGGTCGGGGGTCCCAGCCTGTGACGCCTGGGATGTGGTCTGTGTCTCAGTCTGCGACGAGAAGGGCCTCGCTCGCCCGACATTCGGGACATATGCCCCAGTAATTGACCTCGGCTTCATCTATCTGGAAGCCGTGATCGTCGTCCGCCGTCAGGCACGGGGCGTGCCCGACAGCGCAGTCGACGTCCTCGATGCGGCCGCACCGGCGGCAGACGAGGTGGTGGTGATTGTCGCCCGTGCGCCGCTCGTAGCGCGCCGGAGATCCGGCGGGCTCGATTCGGCGCATCAGCCCGGCGTCGGTGCACACCCGCAACGCGTCGTAGACGGTCTGGGTGGACACAGCGCCGAGCCGCTCGCGGACGTGGGTGGCGACGTCCTCCGCCGCGATGTGGGGGTTGGTGCCGACGACGACGAGGACCGCCAACCGCGGAGAGGTGACCCTCAATCCGGCGTTGCGGAGCCGCTGCTCCGGACCTTGCATCCCTGTCGTCATGGCCATCACCATAGTCGACAATCTGGAATTAGTCCAGAATTGGAGGCAATCGCTTCTACGATCTTCTCGCGGACGTTCCGTGCCCGGTGGCGGTGTCGAAGTGGGCGGTCGTTGTCGTCGTCGCCCCTCCCCGCGCCGTGGGCGCCGACTAGGCTGGCCCGCGACCGAAGCCACTGCAGGAGGACGCCATGTCGGAGACCGCTGACTACACAACACCGCAGGCCACCGCGGGGCCGGTGGTGTGCGGCTACGACGGCTCACGAGACGCCCGGCGGGCCGTCACGTGGGCGGCTGAGTGGGCCCGCAGCCACGATGTGGCGCTGAACGTGATCTCCGCCGACCGGGCGGTCGGACGCGTGGTGGCGTTCGACGAGACGGCCCGCGCGAACGTCGAGGGGGCGATGCGTGACCAGCTCGCCGAGCTCACCGCAGGCGTGCAGGCGTCGTTTCGCGTGATCGCGGACAGTCCCGTGGGCGCGCTCATCGAGGCCGGCCGGGGCGCGTCGGCGATCATCGTGGGCAGCCGCGGGCTCACCGCGCGCGAGGACTTCGCCATGGGCTCCACGTCCGCAGGTGTAGTGGAGCACGCGGCCTGTCCGGTCATCGTGATCACGCCCCGGACGCCGGAGAGTCCCAGCAGCGGACCGGTCGTACTGGCCGCCGACGGCTCGAAGGCCAATGACCCGGCCGCGGCGTTCGCGTTCGCCGAGGCGCAGCGGCGCGGCACGAGCGTGCGGGCCGTGCACTCGGTGGAGGTTCCCAAGCTGCCGGGGGCATCGCTGTTCGACCTCGACACGCTGGCCGAGAGCGTGCTCGCCGAGGACGAGGAGCAGGTCCTGAGCGCCCTGGCCCCGCACGAGGCCCGGCACCCGGGGGTCTCGCTCGAGCTGATCCTGGTGGTGGGAGATCCGGCCACCACCATTGCCGACGAGGCCGACGGCGCGTCGCTGCTGGTCACGGGATCGCGCGGTCACGGCGGTTTTGCCGGGCTCCTGCTCGGCTCGGTCAGCCGGCGCCTACTGCAGACCGCGCCCTGTGCTGTCGCGGTGATCCGCCCGGCCGACTGAGCCACCGCGTCACCTCATCATCCGACCGGCCGACTCCCCTGCCGAATGCCGATTGACCTGCGAAGTCGCTGGGTGGTCAGGCGGGGCCGATGCGGAGCATGCGGGTCAGGGTGGGCTGCCACATCACGCCGGGCGCGTCGCCCCGGGAGGCCAGCGTGCCGGTGAGTTCCATGGGCTCGTCCAGCGGGGCGTGGCCCATGAACGTCCGCATGACCTCCTGGCCGGTCTCGATATCCGTGGAGGTCGCGAACACCGGGCCGAACTTCTGCGCCAGCCCTTGGTCGAGCAGTTCCTGGCCGGGCACCGGACCCGGCAGAGAACCGAGAGCGGCATCCGCCACGGCCGGGCCGTAGGCCATCGCGTGGATCTGGCCGTCACCGGTGGTGAGCTTGGGCAATGAGGCCGTTCGGGACAGTGAGGTCCAGGCGCGCGAGCAGGTCCCGTCCGCGCCCGACCCGTTCACATCCACATCGATGCGGGTCATGCCGCCGGTGTACGGGGCAGATGGCGGCACCGCCGGGCCGTCCACCGCGAACGGCGGGTACTCGAATCCATAGGTGTTGACCAGCACCAATGCGTCGTCGAACGCGATGATCGAGTTCTCCGTGGCCGCGGGCCCGCCGATCAGCACGCCGTCCGCCGCCGCCGTGGACGGGTCGAGCGTCGTGGCGAACGCCGACATCCGGCACACCTCGGATCCGTCTGCTTGACGCAACACGATGAGGTCGGGGCGCTCGGAATCGTCGGTGATCGCGATCAGCCCGTCGTCCGGCCCGAAGTACGTCGGTGTGGTGCCGGACCCGTAGGCCAGCAGGCCCGGCTTGCGGCCAGCCCCCACCTCGTAGCCGTGCCGCCAGCGCACCACCGGCATGCCGTCGGCCTCGGAATCGATCTCGTAGAGCGCCCGGGTGGTGATCACCGACGCGCCACCGGGGCGGACCGTCAGCCCGTTGGTGATCCGCTCGCCCGCGGGGAGTGCGAGGAAACGCAGCCCCGGGTCGTTGTCGTCGTCATATCGGCTTCCGTCCCCACCCTCGAGGCCAGCACCCGCGGGACGCACGGTTCCCACCACGCCGTTCGACGTCGCGAACCACACGCGCCCGTCGAACGCGGGCATGAGGCCGGTGATCGCGTCACCCTCCGGCACGGCCGGCGACAGATCGGCCAGAACCTCAACCGTCATCCGCCACGGCCCCTCGGCGGCGCGTTCGTGCCCGACGGCGAGCAGGCGGCGGTTGCCGTCGGCCACCACCACCCGGTCGCGGTCGTCGAGGTAGCCGTACACCCCGCCCAGCAGAGCGCCCTTGGCCAGCTGCACCTCCGCCAGCACGTCGGCCGTGTCCGGGTGGAAGAGCTTGACCGTCGGCGCCAGCGGAGTGGGCGGGTTCATACCGACGTAGGACGTGCACAGGGCGACCGGCATGCCGTCGGACCCGATGAACACGGTCGAGCAGGTGGCGCCGGTGAGCGACGAGGTGATCGCCGGGTTCACGCCGGGGCCCCGGCCGGGCAGCGTGTCGGTGGACGCGGCGTCACCGTGGACGGTGGCCGTGCCGGCGGGTCCGAGGCCGGGTGGTGACGCCGCCTGCGCTCCGGCCGCCGGCGCGTGGAGTATCGCCACGCTCGTCGCCATCGCCACAGTCGCCGCCAGGGCCCGCCGCACTGTCCGCATGGGCAGATCCCATCACGGCCGGGACCGCGCTGGCTGCGACTTGCTCCACTTCGTGCGGGTGTAACGCGGCGGCGGCACCCCCGCACCCCGACAGCGCCTTCTACAGGTTCACCGTCACGTCCGCGCCCTCGCGCAGCTCGTCGGACATGGTCTGCATCTGCTCGGCCCGCTTCTCGGCCCTGAGCTGCTCTTCGACCTGCGGGCGGACCTGCTCGAGCGGCGGGAGCTGCTGGGCGCCCGCGCCACCCTCGGCGCCGCCCATCATCGACTGCTGCTGCGCCACCTGGTCGTAGGCGGCCTGGACCTCGTCGTCGCTCGGGGAGAACTCGCCGTACTCCTCCGTGATGAGCTTCTCCACCCGCAGCTGCTTCTCGATCTGGTCCATGACTCCGGCACGGTCCATTCCCTGCTCGCCCATCTTGGCCACGAACTCGTCGGTACTGACCTGGTTGGTGTCGGCGAACTCCTGGAGCGAGGCGTCCTTCTCCTCGTCCGAGACCTCGATGCCGCGGTCGGCGGCCTCCTGCTCGAGCAGCGCGCTGCCCACGAGCCCCTCGATGGACAGCTGCCTGATCTGCTCCTCGTCGACCGGCTGGCCGGACATCTGGGCCTGCATCGACATCTGCTGATACTGGCCCTCGAGCACCGAGACGAACTCGGCCTTGGTGATCTCCTCGCCGTTGACCACGGCCACCGGGTCCGGGATGTTGCTGGTGTCCGGGCCCTGGCCCTGCGCGGCAGCGCCGTCGGCACCCTCGCCCTGGTCCTGGGCGGCCTGCTCGGTCGCGGCCTGCGGTTCGGGCTGTGCGGTGTCGCCGTCGCCGGGCGCACTGCAGCCCGCCACGATGAGCACGGACCCCGCCGCGGCCACTGCCAGCCGCCATTTCTGCTTGAGCACACGATCTCCTGACGTTGATGGGTGCATCGGTCCGCCGAGGCTACACATCGGAGTTAGGCGGAGCCTGTGCACGCGCGTCAGAACCGCAGGATCGCGCCCTCCGCCACGTCCTTGGGCAGCGTGTCCACCACGAGCACCGTGCCGGACGTCGCCAGCACCTGGCCGACCGCCGAATCCAGGTCGTCGGGTGCGTGGTCGGCGGTGCAGCGGCGTCGGGTGAGCAGCAGGGTGTCGACCCGGCCGTCGCGGGCCGCGTGCAGGATGTCCGAGCCTCCGCCGGCGAGGGCGCGCCCGGCGCCGATCGCGTCACCGAACCGCTCCGCGTCGGCCTCGGACCGCGCCCGCAACGCCGGGTGGACGATCGCCCAGGCCCGTTCGTGCAGCTCATCCGGCCGAGAGGTGTCCGGGTTGCCGGCCACCGCCTCGCCGAGCAGGTGCGGGTAGGTCAGGTGTTCGCGCAGCGTCGGCAGGTATTCGGCCACCGCCGCCACCACGACGGGCCGGCGGTCGTTGGGTTCCAGCACCTCCCCGAGCCCCTGCGCGACCTGCCGCAGGAACTTGTCGAGTTGGACGCCCCCGACCTCGGCGCCGGTGCCGTGACTGTGCATGACGCCCCCGCCGCCGGCGCCGAAGTGCTGCTGCTGATGTGGGGGCGGGGTGGTCTCGCCGCTGATGTCCTCGATCGAGGCGGGGATGGACCCGAGGTCGATCTCGCGCATGGTGGCGAAGGTCGCCTCGAACAGGCTGACCTTGTTCTGGCTCAGCGCGAGCAGCAGGAAGTCGTCCTGGTGCATCCCCGCGGACACCACCGGCAGCACGGCCAGACGGTCGCTCACGTACGCCACCTCGGGGAAGTCGATGGTCAGCCGGTACGCCCGCCAGAATCCCTCGGCGGCGTACATCGCCAGTCCGTCGGCGAGGTAGCGCCAGAACTCGTGGTCCTCGAGCAGGGCGACCAGCGGACCGAGGATCTCGGCGGCCGCCTCCTCGCTCGCGCCGTTGGCCTTGAGACCGGCCTCGGCGTCCTTGATCAGGGCCTTGGCGCGGATTGGGTTCTCGCGGACCTCGGCACCCCCGCGGGCGGTGGGCATGTAGATCGACACGGCCGGGCCGGTGACGTTCCCCAGCTCGGCGAGATCGGCCTTGGTGATCGAATCGGCTTCTGCGGTGCGGGTGATATCAGCCATGACCCGACGCTACTGACGTGTCCGGTGGGCCGCGACCGGTTCGCCGGCCGGGCACGTGCGCTCTTCGTCGTCGTCGTTCCCGGGGCCTCTCCGTGACCCGCGCGGCTACCATCGCGGGCGTGACCGATCCGCCTTCGACCCCCGCCGACCGGCGCCCGACGGCGCCCGCGGGTCAGCCCGCGGTGAGCTCGGCGCGGATCCTCGTCACGCTCATGGTGCCGCTGTTCATGGCGCTGATCGCGCTGTCGGTGATCAACGTGGCGCTGCCGGTGATCGGTGACTCGCTGCAGGCGGACTCGAGTGGCCTGCAGTGGGTGGTGTCCGGGTACGCGCTGTCGTTCGGGCTGCTGCTCGTGCCGTCGGGGCGGCTCGGTGACGCGACCGGCCGCAAGCGGATCTTCCTCGCGGGCATCGCCGTGTTCATCGTCGGCGCGGTGATCGCGGGGTTCGCCCAGGGCATCGAAATGCTCAACGCCGCCCGCCTGGTCCAGGGCGTCGGCTCGGGCATGCTCAACCCGCAGACGTTCGGCCTCATCCAGAAGTACTTCCGCAAGGAGGCCCGGGCTCGGGCGTTCGCGACCATGGCCACCACCGTGTCCGTGGCCACCGCATCGGGACCGCTGGTGGGCGGGCTGCTCATCCAGGCGCTCGGCGACAACCTGGGTTGGCGCGCGATGTTCCTGGTCAACGTGCCGCTCGGCGTGCTCGCCTTGGTGCTGGGGTACCGGTGGTTGCCGGACGACCGGCGGATCCCGACCCCGACGGGCGAGGACGCCGGGCGCGACGTCGGACTGTCCCGGGCCCGCGCCGGGGCGTCGGCGCGGCTGGACGACGACCACGACGGCCGCGGCGACCACGGCCACGAGGACCACGACCACGACCACGACGACGACGCGGCTGCACTCGCGGCCGATCGCGCGATCGCCTCGACTGCGGCCCGCGCTCCTGCCACCAGGCCGGCCCGTCAGCGCCTGGACCTGGACCCGGTCGGCATCCTCCTGCTCGGCGTGGCCGTACTGACGATCATGCTGCCGTTCCTGGGCCGCGAGACCCCGCCCGCGCTCTGGGCCCTCGTGCCCGCCGGACTGGCGCTGCTCGGGGTGTTCGCCTGGTGGGAGCGTCGCTATGAGCGGATCGGTCGGCCCCCGCTGGTCAATCCGGATATCTTCCGCGACGCGGGCTTTCGCAACGGCATGGTGATCGTGTCGATCTACTTCGTGGGCGGCACGAGCCTGTGGATCGTCATGCCGCTCTACCTGCAGTTCCATTTGGGTTATGCGCCTATCGATTCGGCGTTCATCAGTCTGCCCGCCTCGATCTGTGCGGCTGTGTCAGCACAGGTCGCGGGGCGGTTCGTGCTGCGGCTGGGGCGGCGGATGGTGGTGGCCGGGTTCACGCTCACCATCTGCGCGCTCGTGGCGTTCATCGTGCTGGCGGGGTTCGTCGAGTCCGGCGCGCTGCACTATCTGGTGTTCATGGTGCCGGCGGCGTTCGTCGGCACTGCGCAGGGCATGACGATCTCGCCCAATCAGACGCTCACGCTGCGCGCCGTGGACCCCGCGTACGGAGGCGTGGCCGGCAGCATCATCTCGCTGGGCCAGCGCATGGGCACGGCGGTGGGCACGGCGATCGTGCCGGGCGTGCTGTTCGGGATCGTCGCGGCGAACGGCGACTGGCTGCTGGCGTTCCGTGCGGCACTCGGGATCATTGCCGCTCTGGCCGCGGGGGCGCTGGCGTTCAGCATCGTCGACCGTCGCCGCGAGGTGCGGGCCGACCGGGAAGGCGCCGGGGCCCCCAGCTGACCCTCCCGCCGCCTGAGCCCCGCCGGCTCATCGTCCCCAGGCCCTCCGCCCCGGGGCCCTCCCCCGCGGGTTGCAAGGCGCCCTCCGCCCGGGCCCTCCGCCCCCGGTTGCAAGACATCGCCGCCGATCTGCAAGACATCTGGTGCGATTCAGCGCCCGGAAATCGCCTCATTTGTCTGGCAGCCGGGAGTCGCTGTCTTGCAACCGGGCGGGGATGCGCACGCTTGGCGAACTTAGAGGCATTCCTAGAGGGTCGCGGCGAGTTCGACGCCCTGCTTGATGGCCCGCTTGGCGTCCAACTCGGCGGCCACATCGGCCCCGCCGATCACGTGCACCCGCGGCACAGCCCGGGCGCCGCCCTCGGCACGGGAACCACCCGGCTCACCGGATAGCTCATCGGCGAGATCGCGGACCGACTCCTGCCCGGCGCACACCACGACCGAGTCGACACCGATCAGCTTCGGTCTGCCCTCCGAATCGAGGATGTGCAGCCCGTCGTCGTCGATCTTCACGTACGTCACGCCGGTGTACTTGTGCACGCCGCCGGCGTCGAGTTCAGCGCGATGCACCCACCCGGTGGTCTTGCCCAGGCCGCGGCCGATCTTCGAGGTCTTGCGCTGCAGCAGGTGCACCTCATGCGCTGGCTGATCGAGCACGGCGGTCCCCAGGCCGGCGCGTTCGGTCGCGGGGTCGACCACTCCCCAGCGGCGGCTCCACGCCTTGACATCTGTGGAATGGCCGTGTGGCTCGCGCCCGTCGATCGCGATCCCGGGGCCGCCCGCGAGCAGGAACTCGGAGACGTCCACGCCGATCCCGCCGGCCCCGATCACCGCCACCCGTCGGCCGGGGGCGCGTTCGCCGGTGAGCAGTTGCGGATAGGTCATGACCATGGGGTGGTCGACGCCGGGCAGATCGAGTACGCGCGGGCGGACGCCGGTGGCCACCACGACGTGGTCGAAGTCGGCCAGGTCGGAGGCCTCGGCGCGGCGGCCCAGGTGGACGGGCACCTCCAGCACCTCGAGGCGGCGACGGAAGTAGTCCAGCGACGCGGCGAACTCCTCCTTGCCGGGCACGCGCATCGCGTAGCGGAACTGCCCGCCGAGTTCGTTCTCGGCCTCGAAGACCTCCACCGCGAGCCCGCGCGATGCGGCGGCCTCAGCGCACGCGAGCCCGGCGGGCCCGGCGCCCACCACGGCCACCCGGCGACGGGCGGGAGCGACGGTGAGCAACAGTTCCGTCTCGCGGCCAGCGCGCGGGTTGACCAGGCAGGAGGCGCGCTTGTTCGCGAAGGTGTGGTCGAGGCAGGCCTGGTTGCAGGCGATGCAGATGTTGATCTCGTCGGCCCGCCCCTCGGCCACCTTGGACATGAACGCCGGATCGGCGAGCAGTGGCCGCGCCATAGAGACGAGGTCGGCCTGCCCGGCGGCGAGGATCTGCTCGGCCAGGTCCGGGGTGTTGATGCGGTTGGAGGCGATCACCGGCACGCCGACGGTCTCCTTGAGCCGGGCCGTGCGGTCGACGAACGCGCCGCGCGGGACCGAGGTGACGATGGTCGGGATGCGCGCCTCGTGCCAGCCGATCCCCGTGTTGAACACGTCCACGCCCGCGGCCTCGAGGCGCTGCGCGAGCTCGGCCGTCTCCTCCCAGGTCTGGCCGCCGTCGACGAGGTCGAGCAGGCTGATGCGGTACTGCAGCAGGAAATCGGCACCCACCTCGTCGCGGACGCGGCGCACGATCTCCTCGGGGAAGCGCATGCGCGCGCTCGCGGTACCGCCCCAGGCGTCGTCGCGATGATTGGTGCGGGCGGCGAGGAACTGGTTGATGAGGTAGCCCTCGGAGCCCATGATCTCGATTCCGTCGTAACCCGCCCGCCTGGCCAGGCGCGCCGCGCGCACCCAGTCATCGATCGTGCGTTCCACCCCGCGCGCCGACAGGCCGCGGGCCCGGAAGGGGCTGATGGGGGACTTTGACGACGACGACGAGCGCACGAACGGCTGGTATCCGTACCTCCCGGCATGCAGGACCTGCAGCAGGATGTGTGAGCCCTCAGCGTGGACGGCGTCGGTGAGCGTGCGGTGCTTGTCTGCCATGCGGCGCGAGGCCATGATCGACCCGGCCGGCAGCAGCCACCCCTCGACGTTCGGCGCGTATCCGCCGGTCACGAGCATCGCAGCGCCGCCGCGGGCACGCTCGACGAAGTAGGCCGTGAGCTCGGGCAGATGCCTGCTACGGTCCTCGAGCCCGGTGTGCATCGACCCCATGACCAGGCGGTTGCGCAGAGTGAGGGGTCCGACGGCGAGGGGGCTGAGAAGGTGCGGATGGCTCGTGCTCATGGCCCCCATTGTGCCGGTCCGCACACTGTAACGAATGTGACTCCTGTGACGAATGATGCGTAAGTGATTCGGCGGCTCTAGAGTCGAGCACCAGTGACCCATCCGGGTCCGGCAGCCGCCCAGGAAAGGACATCACGTGCGTCACCCGATCCGTTCCGCCGTCGTCGCGGGAACCTCCGCCCTCCTTCTCACGATGGGCGCCGGCACCGCCGCAGCGCAGAGTTCGTTCGGGCCGACCGCTCCGCTCTCGGTGGACCTGGCAGGGATCGCCGCGCTGTTCGGGCTCGCGGCCGCCCCGGCCGCGCCGGGAGACCCAGCCCCCGAAGAACAGTCCGGCCACCTCGCCGCGATACCCGACGAGATCAACCAGAAGGCGTTCGCCGGCACGGTCGTGGCCGGCATCAACGAGGCGCGGACCGCCGTGGGCGCGGACCGGCTGACGACCTCCCCCGCCCTCGAGTCCGACGCCCTTGACCGCGCAGGGGAACTGGCCGCGGGCGGTACGGCGACCGGCGACCTACCCGTGCCGGACGCCGTGTCGACCACAGACCGCACCACTCTCACCCTTCCGGCCCAGGCCACGCCTCCGAATGTTCTCACTGCGCTCCTGGCCGACACCGGCATGCGCGAGCGGATGCTCGACGGCGAGTTCACGCAGGTCGGAGCGGGCACGGCGACCGCGGACGACGGTTCCATCCACGTGGTGCTCGACTTCGCTTAGGCCCCAGGAACAACGCCCAGAACCTGAGTGGCCTCACGCGGTACCAGATTCCGTGCGCCGACCCCCGCGGCAGTCCGTCGCCCAACTCGGGACGCCCCTGGCCGCTCGTCCGCGCCTCAGACCCCCGCGAGTAGAGCCTCGAGCCCGGCCCCGAAACGCGGGCCAAAGTCGACGTCCGCCATCTGGGGGTCCGCGCTCCGCAGGTTGTGGTGCGTCTGCTCCTCGAGCCCGAGCCCGATCACGTAGCCGGTCAGCGCGGTGGTGAGCCCGGGCGCCCGGTCGGCCTCGCCGTACCGCGCGCAGGCCGCCTCGACGGCGTCGGCCACCGGGTTCACAGCCCCCGCCGCGAGCCCGAGCGCCACGATCTCCGCGCCGTCGGGCACGCTGGTCACCGCCGTACGCAGCGCCTCGCCGATCGCCCGCAGCTCGGCAGCGGCAGAATCGCCCGCCTCGACCGGCCGCACGGTGGCCAACACGCGCTCGGCGACGCCGGTGAGCAGCGCCTGCTTGGACGGGACGTGCCAATACAGGGCGCTGGGCTGGACGCCGATCCGCGTCGCGAGCGTGCGCATCGACATGCCCGCGAGCCCGGATTCGCGCAGGAGCTCAAGGGCGGTATCGACGACCGACGTCTGGGAAAGGGCCACGATCGCCGATCCTACCGACCGGGCACCCCCGCGCCTGAACGCTGTACAAGACGGGCCCGCCCCGCTACCTTGAACACCGTTCAATGAACGTCGTTCAGGAGGAAATCATGGCCGCCAATATCGAGTCCGCCACCCCGCAGCCCGTCGCCCCACGCTGGCACGAACTCGCCGACCACGTCTTGGCGGGCAACCAGGTCTCCGCCGCCGACGCTCTCGCCGTTCTGCGCGCCCCGGACGCCCAGCTCATGGAGGTCGTCGCCGCCTCCTCCCGCCTGCGCTTCCACCACTTCGGCAACAAGGTCAAGGTCAACTACCTGGTCAACCTCAAGAGCGGCCTGTGCCCGGAGGACTGCTTCTACTGCTCGCAGCGCCTCAACTCCACGGCCGGCATCCTGCGCTACACGTGGCTGAACACCGACGAGGCCGTCACCGCGGCCAAGGCGGGCATCGCGGCAGGCGCCTCGCGCGTCTGCCTGGTCGCGAGCGGAACGGGCCCGAGCAACCGCGAGGTCGGCAAGGTCACCGACATCATCGAGGCCATCAAGTCGGACACGCCTGGCGTCGAGGTCTGCGCATGCCTGGGCGCACTGAAGGACGGCCAGGCCGAGTCGCTGTGCGCGAGCGGCGCGGACGCCTACAACCACAACCTCAACACGGCCGAGAGCCACTACGAGGAGATCTGCACCACGCACACCTACGCCGACCGCGAGCACACCGTCAGCCAGGCCCACGGCGCCGGCCTGTCCGCGTGCTCGGGCTTCATCGCCGGCATGGGCGAGACCCACGAGCAGCTGGTCGAGCTGGCCTTCGACCTGCGCGCGAAGGGTGTCGACTCGATCCCGGTCAACTTCCTGCTGCCCTTCGACGGCACTCCGCTCGAGGGCGTCGACACGCTCAACCCGCGCGACTGCCTGCGCATCCTCGCGATGGTCCGCTTCGTCGCGCCGGACACCGAGATCCGCGTGGCCGCCGGCCGCGAGCGTCACCTCGGCAACCTGCAGGGCATCGCGCTGTACGTGGCCAACTCGCTGTTCCTGGGCGACTACCTCACCTCCGAGGGCCAGCCGGGAGCGGCCGACCTGGAGATGATCGCCGACGCGGGACTCGAGGTCCTGCGCATGGATACCGATGCAGAGGGCGGGCGCGCCGGGCGCCGCGACAGCGACGACGACAACGCCACCACCGCGCCGACGCCCACCGGCCAGGACGCAGCCACGGAGCCGGCGGCCGTCGCGACCGAGTCCGCCGCCGGCCCCAAGCAGAATCCGGTCGCGATCCGCACGCGGGGCGCGGGCACCAGCGAACCCGCGAACGCCTGACATGCCCACGCAGATCGCCACCTCGGGGACCATCTCCGCGGGGTGTGCCACACCCCCGCGGTCGACCGCGGACCCGCAGCCGACCGACGCGCTGCTCGCCGCCGACGCCGAGCACGTCTGGCATCCCTACGGCGGCTTCCCGGCGTCCACGCAGCCGCTGCCCGTGGCTTCGGCCGACGGGGTCCGGTTGCGCCTGGCCGACGGCCGCGAACTCATCGACGGCATGAGCTCGTGGTGGGCGGCCGTCCACGGCTACCGGCACCCGCACCTCGATGCGGCCGCGCACCGGCAGGTCGACACGATGAGCCACGTCATGTTCGGCGGGCTCACGCATGCACCGGCGGTGGAGCTGTCGCAACGGCTCGCGCGGATAGCGCCAGGTGAGCTGAACAAGGTCTTCCTCGCGGACTCGGGCTCGGTGTCGGTGGAGGTCGCGGCCAAGATGGCCATCCAGTACCAGCGATCGCTGGGCCGCCCGGGCCGCACCCGGCTGGCCACCTGGCGCGGCGGCTACCACGGCGACACGCTCAGCCCGATGAGCGTCTGCGACCCCGAGGGCGGCATGCACAGCCTGTGGCGCAGGGTCGTCCGCGAGCAGGTGTTCGCCCCCGCCCCGCCCGCCGACTATCGTCCCGGTTACGTCGCCGAACTCGAGCGCACGATCCGCGACCACGCCGACGAACTGGCCGCGATCATCGTCGAGCCGGTGGTCCAGGGCGCGGGCGGGATGCGCTTCCACCACCCTGACTACCTGCGCGATCTGCGGCGACTGGCCGACGAGACCGGCACCCTGCTCATCTTCGACGAGATCGCCACCGCCTTCGGCCGCACGGGCGAGCTGTTCGCCGCCGACCACGCGGGCGTCGCGCCCGACATCCTGTGCCTGGGCAAGGCCCTGACCGGCGGATACCTCACCTTGGCGGCCACGCTCACCACCGATCACGTGGCCGAGGTGATCAGCGCGGGCGAGGCGGGCGGACTCGCGCACGGCCCGACGTTCATGGGCAATCCGTTGGCGTGCGCGGTCGCGTGTGCCTCGCTCGACCTCATCGAGGCCGGCGAGTGGCGCACGCAGGTGCCGCGGATCGCCGCGCGCCTGCGCGACGGCCTGGCCCCGGCGCTCGACCTCCCGGGTGTGGTGGATGTGCGGGTCCTCGGAGCGATCGGCGTGATCCAGCTGGACCGGCCGGTGGAAATGACAACGACGACAACAGCCATCACCGAGCGAGGCGTGTGGCTGCGCCCCTTCCGGGATCTCATCTACGCGATGCCGCCCTACATCTGTAGCGACGACGAGATCGACACGATCTGTGCCGCAGCCCTCGCCGGGGCGCGGGTAGGAGCAACACGATGACCCACTCCCCCACGCTCGACTGGCTCGATGCCGCCGCAGCGAACCGGCGGGCCCGCCACCTGCACCGGGCCCTGCGCCCGCGAACGGCCGGCGACGGCGTGCTCGATCTGGCCTCCAACGACTATCTCGGCCTGGGCACCCACCCCGAGGTGCTCGAGGGCGCGATCGCCGCGACCCGCCGGTGGGGCGCCGGCGCGACCGGATCTCGACTGGTCACCGGCACGACCACCGACCACAAGGAACTGGAGGACGAGCTCGCCGGCTTCACCGGCCGCCCCTCGGCGCTGGTGTTCTCCTCCGGGTACACGGCCAATCTCGGCGCGGTCGTGGCACTGTCCGGGCGCGGGTCGCTGATCGTCTCCGACGGTGGTTCGCACGCCTCGCTCGTGGACGCGTGCAGGTTGTCGCGGGCGCGCGTCGTCGTCGTCGAACGGGGTGACGTCGCGGCCGTGGAGCGGGCGCTCGCGGGGCGATCCGAGGAGCGGGCGCTGGTCGTCACCGACTCGGTGTACAGCGCCGACGGCGACCTCGCACCACTGACCGCGTTGCACGCGGCGTGCGAGGGATACGGGGCTGTACTGCTCGTCGACGAGGCCCACGGGCTGGGCGTCCGCGGGGCCGGCGGGCGCGGGCTCGTGGACGAGCTCGGGCTGACACGGCACGAGAACGTGGTGGTCACGGCGACGCTGTCCAAGGCGCTCGGGTCGCAGGGCGGGGTGGTGCTGACCTCGGAGCGGGTGCGCGACCACCTCATCGACACCGCGCGCACCTTCATCTTCGACACCGGGCTGGCGCCGGCGAGCGTGGGCGCGGCGCGAGCGGCACTGGCGGTGCTGCGGCGCGAGCCGCAGCGGGCGCACCGCGTGCTCGAGGTTGCCGAACGCCTGGCGGAGGTGACCGGCGCGGACCGGCCCTCGTCGGCGGTGGTCTCGGTGATCCTCGGCGACGCCGAACGCGCCTACGCGGCCTCGCAGCGCTGCGCTGAGCTGGGGCTCCGCGTGGGCTGCTTCCGGCCGCCGTCGGTCCCGGAGGGTACGGCGCGGCTGCGGCTCACCGCCCGCGCCGACCTCTCCAATGCCGACCTGGCCACCGCGTGCGATGTCCTCACCGAGGTACTGGCCGACAGCAGGGTCCCGGCATGACGGCCGTCGACCGTCCGGTGATTGTGACCGGCACCGGGACCGACGTCGGTAAGACCATCGCGACTGCGGCACTGGCGGCGCTGGGACGTTCGGCCGGGCTGGACGTGGGCATCTGCAAGCCGGTCCAGACCGGGCTGGCGCCCGGCGAGCCCGGCGACGCCCACGAGGCGGCGCGGCTGTCCGGCGTGGAGCGGGTACTCGAGGTGCGGAGGCTGCCCGATCCGCTCGCGCCCGAGACCGCCGCCCGAGTGGCCGGATTGCCGCAGTCCACGCGCGAGGAGTTGCTCGGTCCGATTCGCGACTGGCTCGGCTCACCCGGCACGGGCGACCACGCCACCGGGTCGCCGCCGCGGCGCCTGGACCTGGTCGAGGGCGCGGGTGGGCTGCTCGTGCGCCTCGGGACCGACCTGACGATCCTCGACCTGGCCGCCGCCCTCGACGCCCCGCTCGTCGTGGTGGCGCGGGCCGGTCTGGGCACGCTGTCGGACACCGAGCTCACCGTCCGCGCGATCGACGCCTCGGGACTGCGATGCGCGGGAGTGGTGGTGGGCTCGTGGCCGTTCGATCCGAATCTGGCCGACCGCTGCAACCTCGAGGACCTGCCGCGTCTGACCGGCGTACCGGTGCTGGGCCGTGTCCCGTACGGCGCCGGCGGGCTCACTCCCGACGAGTTCGTCCGTCGCGCTCCGGACTGGTTCGAGGCGAACACGGTCGCCACGCTCGAGCGTTCTCTACCGGCGGCGATCAGCACCTGAGTGCGACCGCCCACGACGCGGCAGAGTTCGCTCGACACGGTGCTTGATTTCTCGGCGTTCCTCGCGCATTTCGTCGAGCGAGTTCTCGTTGCCGCCAGCTATGGTGCTACCTGGCGGCGCCGCGGTCCAGCCGGTCGACGAGCAGGGGCATGCCGTCGCCGGTGAGCTGGTCGAGATCGCTCCGGCGGCCGGCCATCGCCATCACCAGCGCGAGGGTCGGGCCGCTCACCTCGGGCCCGTCGCCGGCGCTGAACGGCCCGTCGGTGGCGCGCAGTTTCAGCCCGGCGGCGGCGGACTTGCTGTTCACCGTGAAGTTCCGGGACACATAGAACCGCGCGACCTCGGTGGCCGCGTCGACGTCGCATCGGCTCGGCAGCCCCAGTGGGTATCGGATGTCCTCGGAGTGCACGATCACCTCGCCCAGGTACGCCGGAAGATCACCCGTCGGGGCAACTGTCGAGTTGATCACCGCACCGAAGATCTCGAGCGTCTCCCGGGGCGTTGACCCCAGATGCTCACGCAGTCGGCGGTCGTTGTGCACGGTAGGCCGGAACCCAGACCCGACGATACTGCGCATCCACGCCCATTTTCCGACCGATGCCGCCGCGCTGAGGTGGGCGACGACATGCTCGACGTCCCATTCGGCGCACAGAGTCGGCTGACGCCACTGCGAATCATCGAGCCCGGCCAGGTCATCCGCGAGAGCCTGACGCGCCTGGTGCGTCGCCTTCCAGATGTCCATGCTCGATGCCTTTCGTCGCCGCCACCGCTCCACCGGGCTCGAGTATTCCCGACGTCGGCGGTTGGCCAGGAGAGATCGCGGAAGCCGCGGAGCCACAGATTGCCACGGGATTGTCGTTCCTCGACCGCTACCCGGGCCCGCGAACCGGCCCCGCCGCCCTCTCCCGGCCGTACGATCGACACGACCATGTGACCCGCATCACCGGGCGTCCGTTGCCGACGACCCGTGAGGCCCCACCGCCGGAAGTCGCCCATGAACGCAGAAGACACCACAGGAGTCGCCGCCGCCCCGCTCATGCCCGAGCTCGCCTGTTACGGGCTGGCCGGCCACTCCGCAGCACCGGCCGACCTGCTGACGGAGGCGGCCCGCGCGGAGGAGCTCGGACTCGGGTCGATTCTGCTGTCGGAGCGCTTCGCCCTCAAGGACGCCGGAGTGATGGCCGGGGCCGCGGTCGCCGCCTCGAGCCGCATCGGCATCGGCACGGCCGCGACCAATCACAACACCCGTCACCCGCTGGTCACAGCCACCATGGCCACCACGCTGCACCGGATGTCGGGCGGACGCTACGCGTTCGGACTGGGCAGGGGCATCCCGCTGCTGTTCGACATCATGGGACTGCCCCACGTCACCTCGGCGCAGCTCGCCGACGCCATCGGCATCTACCGCACCCTGTGGCGCGGCGGAGCGGTAGCCGGGCACGATGGCCCCGCCGGCACCTACCCCTACCTGGTGCAGGACACCTCCTTCGACGAGGACATCCCGATCCTGCTCATGGCGATGGGCGACAACTCGCTGCGCCTGGCCGGGCGGCTGGCCGACGGGGTGGTGCTGCACACCTTCATGTCGGACGCCGCGGTAGAGCGGTCGGTACGGTTGGTCCGCGAGTCCGCCGAGAAGACCGGTCGCGATCCCGCATCGGTGCGGATCTGGTCGGTGATGGCGACCATCGAGGACTCGCTCGATGAGGCCGCGCGCCTGCGCAAGCTCGCCGGCCGGTTGGCCACCTACCTGACCGGATACGGCGACGTCCTGGTCCGCGTGAACGGCTGGGACGCGGCCGGGCTCGAGACGTTTCGCTCAGACGAGCGCCTGTCCGCCCACGCAGGTGCGCTCGACGCGACCGACGATCTCGACATCCTCCGGCACGCCCGTGACGTGCTGCCGGACGAGTGGCTCGACTGCGCCGCCGTCGGCAGCGCGAGCCACTGCGCGGACCGGATCGAGGCCCAGCTGGCGCTCGGCGCGGACTCGGTGGTGCTGCACGGCACCACCCCGGACGAGCTCGCGCCCGTGCTCGAGGCGTGGCGGCCACGGCGCGACCCTGCGCGCTTCGCCCACCTCGATCTCAATCCAGGAAGATTCCTCTCCCGGAAGGACACCCCGTCATGACCGTCGTCGAGACCCCACAGGCGGACGCGGCCCGCCCCGCCGTCGCCTGCACTCCGGAGGAGGTCACCGCGGAGTGGCTCTCCACGGCGCTCGCCACAACTGTGCACTCGGTGCGCACGGAGACGATCGGGACCGGCCAGATCGGGTGCTGCGTCCGAGCCCATGTCGAGGGCGACGAGCTCCCACCGACGCTGTTCGTCAAGCTGCCGAACCCGGACGAGGGCATGCGTCCCCTGTTGCACGGCGTGTATCGCAGCGAGGTGTTGTTCTACCGCGACCTCGCGCCGACGGTGGACGTGCGGGTGCCGCGTTGCCGGTTCGCGGCCCTCGGCGAGCGGGACGGCGAGTTCACGCTCGTGCTCGACGACGTCGCGCCTCGCGTGCAGGGCGACCAGCTGGCCGGACTGTCCGTCGCCGACGCGCGTGACAGCGCCGTGAATCTCGCCGGCCTCCACGGCCCGCGGTGGTGCGATCCGTCCCTGCGCGAGACCGCGGACCTGTCAGTGCCGTCCGACGACGACAACGTGGCCCTGCAGGAACTGGGAGGGCCCGCATTGGAGTCATTCCTCGCCGAACTCGGGGATCGCCTCTCCCCCGACGAGCGGCAGGCCCTGTCCGAGATCGCGCCACTCATCGCCCAGTGGGCCAACGGCCGGGCCGAGCGCTTCGGACTCCTGCATGCCGATTACCGGGCCGACAACATGCTGATCGACCCCGCGGGGCGGCTGCCCTCGCTGGCGTGTGACTGGCAGACGCTCACCACGGGGCTGCCCGGCCGGGACCTCGGCGGGTTCCTCGGCTCGAGCCTCACTGTGGACGATCGGCGGGCCGCGGAGCGCGGGATCGTCGCCGACTACCACCGCGCCCTCGTGGGGTACGGCGTGACGGACTACACGGTCGACGAGTGCTGGGACGACTACGTCTACGGGCTACTGCAGACTCCGGTGGTCGGGATCTTCGGGTGGATGTACGGCACCCGGACCGCGCGGGGTGACGAGATGTTCGCGCTGCTCATGCGGCGGTCCTGCCGGGCGATCGCCGACCATGGCGCCCTCGCGGTGGTCCGAAGAGGCTGACGAGCGAAACGCCCGGGCCCCTATTTGGGCCTCACTTTGAGCTATCGAAAGGCTATTGATCAGCCTATAGTGTCGATCATGGATACGATCCCGCTGGGCGAGGCCAAGAACACACTGTCGGCACTGGTCGAACGCGCGGAGACCACCCACGACATCATCACCATCACCCGGCATGGCCGGCCGGCTGCGGTTTTGATGTCGGCTGACGATCTGGAGTCCCTGCGCGAGACGATCTACTGGCTCTCCCGTACGGACACCCGAGAGGCCGTGGCCGACGCTGAGCGCGAGTACGCCGCGGGTGACACCACATCCCTCGCCGACCTTCGCTCCGCATACGGTCTGCCACCACGGTGAGCGCAGAGAACGCGTCACCGTACAACGTCGAGGTCGCCTCCCCGGCCCGGCGAGCGCTGTCGAGATTGCCCGGGCGCGTCGTCCACGCGATCATCGAGTTCATCTCGGGCCCCCTTGCGGCGAATCCGCTGAGACTGCGCAAGCCCCTGCGACACGAGCTCGAGGGATTACGCAGCGCACGGCGGGGGGACTATCGTGTCCTGCTCCGCGTCGACGAGGAGCAGCACACCGTGGTGATCATCGACATTGACCATCGCGCCCACGTCTACCGCACCTGACGCGGCACTCCGGGGCTCGCCGGGCAGGCGGTCACACCGTCCCCGCTCTGCTCGGCCACCACCGTTCAGCCAACGTGCCAGTGACGGCGGATGAGTTCCTCGCGATCGGCCGCATCGTCTCCGGCCGCGGCGGTGTCGTTGCCGTCGTTGTCGTAGGTTTCATCGGAGTCGCGGAGATCCGCGAGCAGGGCATCGATGAGTGCACCGGGGAAGACGCCGTCGGCTTCGAACATCTCGCGCTCGGCCTCGAGTGCGTCGGCGGCCTCCCGGCGCGAGGTGGGCAGACTCTCGAAGTCATCGTGATCGTGGGTGCTGAGCCGCTCGGCCAGCTCCAGGCTCTCCGGATCGCTGAGCCCCCGCGTCGCCGCGACGGCCATGCCGGCCAGCAGCAGGTGCGCATCCGCCGAGCCGTCCCCGAGCCGGAACTCGACGGTCTGGTGATCCGTGGCGGGTTCGGGGATGGGTTCGGTGCCGCCGGGATTGGCGTGCGCGACCATGTCGGCCAACACGCCGCCGCCCCAGGCCAACGGCACCCGGACGAGCCCGGTGCGGTCCTTCATGCCCCAGCAGATGTCCTCTGGCGACTCGTCTCCCTCGGCGAATCGCAGGTAGGACGTGGGGACCGTGTTGCCGAACGCGGACAGCGCCCTCGCTGCGGACAGGTAGCCGGCGATCAGTCGACGCCCGGTGTCGTTGAGACCGTCTTTCCCCACGATGGCGTTGGCACCATCGCGCACCAGCCGACTGTGGAAATGCAGACCGTTTCCCGCGCCCTCGCCGCTCACCAACGGGGCGAATGTCGCCTCGACACCATGGGCGTAGGCGACCTCGCGCACCACCCACTTGGCCAGGACGAGATTGTCGGCCGCCTGCTCCAGCGGCACGGGCTGGAGCTCGATCTCGTGCTGGACCAGTTGCCGGTCCTCCTCGAGGATGTTGCCGACCTCTCCGTGGGCGTACTTGAGCGGCACGCCCATCGCACTGAGGTGGCCCAGCACCTCCTCTCGAACCCGCCGGTGCTTCGAGAACGGACCCGACTCCTGGTAGCCGCGCTCCTCCTCCACGGGGAAGATCTTCTCGGGCTCGTCGACGAGGTAGTACTCCAGCTCGCCGAAGGCCTCCAGCGTCATGCCGGTCTCCCGCGCGAGCACCTCGGCGGCGCGGCGCACGATCTGCTCGCGTGCGTGGGGCAGCGGCTTGCCGGCGTCGTCGTAGAAGGAACACAACACGTCGAGCGAGCGCCGCTCGCCGAAGGGATTGAGGAAGGCAGTGCGGTGACGCGGGACGATGTAGACGTCGCTGGACTCGGTATCGGTGCCGGCGAAGACACTGGAGCCGTCCACGCGCTCGCCTCGCGTCAGCACCTCGAGGAGGTGCTCGCGCGAATTGATGGGGAAAGCCACCGCCTTGAGGCGCCCGTCGCCGCCGACGTAGCGCAGGTTGACCTGGTGCAGCTCCAACTGCTCGACCGCCCGCGCGAGGTCACCGGCGGTGAAGTCGGCCGAGGGCTTGCCGAGCAGGCGGACCAGTGGGTGGGGTTCCAGTGCGTCGATGGCCATACCCCGTTCTACCAGCGTCAGGGCGGGACGGGCCGTCGAGCCGACGACTCCCGCTCCGCAGGTCGGAGCAGAGCCCGGTCAGGTCGTCGCAGGTCTCCCGTGACGCCAGTAGCCGACAAAGTCCACATTCCGCTTGGGCACGCCCCACTCCTGCACGAGGTGACGGCGAGCCCCCGTGGCGAGACCGGACTCGCCGATGAGGTGCGCGTGGACGACGCCGTCCAGTGGAACGGTCGTCTTTACCGCGTCCAGCGCGAGCTGCCCCGGCCGGTCGGCGCCCGATGACGACTCGTCGCGAGGGACCCAACGCACCTCCATCCCGGGTGGCACCCGGAACTTCTGCCGGTCGCCGGCCGTGGGGACTTCGATGATCGCGATCCCCCGGGCCGCCTCCGGGAGTGAGGCACAGATTCCGGCCACGGCGGGCAACGCCGTCTCATC
Source organism: Dietzia sp. NPDC055343 (assembly GCF_053645265.1). Lineage (NCBI taxonomy): Bacteria > Bacillati > Actinomycetota > Actinomycetes > Mycobacteriales > Dietziaceae > Dietzia > Dietzia sp. NPDC055343. Next base: position 23,484 of record NZ_JBSHMJ010000032.1, read on the forward strand.
ACCGACGAGCAGTGTCCAGTCGTGCGGGTGATCAGGCGTGAAACCGATGCCCTGGTCCAGGAACCCCAGGCGATCACCAGGGCAGGCATCGAGCGCGAACCGAGCTGCCGGTCCCAGACCCCCTGCCTCGTCTCCGTGGATCACGAAGTCAATGTCCACCTCGCTCGTGTCAGGGCGGGCGGCGCGGACCGTGTACGCCCGGACCCACGGGCGCCGTGCCTTGGGTGTGGCGAGATACTGGAGGTACCAACCGATCTCACTGGTACGGGTCGGCAGCTGCAGCGAATCCTGCCCCTCGCGCGCGAAGAAGAGTCGGCACCAGTGGTCGTGCCCTCGCGGCTCCAGGACGTCCAGCCCGCCGAGGGTCAGGCGGACGAAGCCGGGAGTGATGCGTTCGGTGCGCCGTACGTGCGCCATGGTGAACTGGCGATCGGTCGGAGTGTTCTTCTTTCTCCCCATGGACCGAGGATAGCCTTACCTATCTCGCACGGGCACCCCTCTGTCAGCCGCCCGCCCCGGAAACCATTGCAAATCAGGACAGGTCGAGGAATCCGTGCAGCTGGTCCAGGGCGTCACGGGCCACGGTATAATACGCCCACCTGCCACGCTGCTCGCGGGTCAGCAGACCTACCTCGACGAGACGTTTGAGGTGATGGCTGACCGTGGGTTGGCTGATGTCCACCACATCGAGGAGGTCGCAGGCGCACACGGATTCGCAGCCCCGCGCAGCGATATGCGACAGGAGCCTGAGCCGCGTGGGGTCGGCCAACGCCTTGAACCCGGCGGCCATCGACTCCGCGGTGGGGGCGTCGACGGGCGTGCGCGAGAGCGAGCAGCATCCGCCCGCCGCGGGGTCGCCGACCAGCGCCGCGCCTGCCACTGAACTCGTCGTCGTCGTTGTCGTCGTCATACCCTCACCGCCTCCCCACGAGGTTAGATTGACGATCATCAATACGTCACCCTAGCCTTATCCATAGACATCTATCGATCTGACGGGAGCCGCACATCCGATGAGCGCCACCACTTCTGCGCGCAGTGTCACCCCTGTCGCCAAGGAGATGTCGTTCCTCGACCGCTACCTGGCCGTCTGGATTCTCGCGGCGATGGCGGCCGGACTGCTCCTGGGCCGCTTCGTCCCCGGCCTGGACCGTGCCCTCGATTCGGTGCAGGTCGGTGGCATCTCGGTCCCCATCGCCGTCGGCCTGCTGGTCATGATGTACCCCGTCCTGGCCAAGGTGCGCTACGACGAGACCCACAGGGTGACCGGCGACCGGAAGCTGCTCGGCCTGTCGCTGCTGCTCAACTGGATGATCGGCCCGGCGTTCATGTTCACGCTCGCGTGGGTATTCCTGCCGGACCTGCCGGAATTCCGCACGGGACTGATCATCGTGGGGCTGGCGCGGTGCATCGCGATGGTGTTCATCTGGAACGACCTGGCGTGTGGCGATCGCGAGGCGGCGGCCGTACTGGTGGCCATCAACTCGGTGTTCCAGGTGGTGGCCTTCGGTGCGCTGGGTTGGTTCTACCTGCAGGTCCTGCCGTCGTGGCTCGGACTGGAGACGGTCTCGGCCGAGTTCTCGGTCTGGGCGATCGTCGGCTCGGTGCTGGTGTTCCTCGGGATCCCGCTGCTGGCCGGCTTCGGAACGCGCGTGGTCGGCGAGCGCGCGAAGGGACGCGAGTGGTACGAGGGGACCTTCCTGCCGCGGATCGGCCCGTGGGCCCTGTACGGCCTGCTGTTCACCATCGTCCTGCTGTTCGCGATGCAGGGCGAGGCCATAACCACCCGCCCGCTGGATGTGTCCCGGATGGCCGTTCCGCTGCTGCTCTACTTCGTGCTCATGTTCTTCTTCAGTCTGCTGGTCTCGCGCGCGGTGGGGCTGAACTACGCCAAGTCGACGAGCGTGGCGTTCACGGCGTCGGGCAACAACTTCGAACTCGCGATCGCGGTGTCCATCGGCACGTTCGGTATCGCCTCGGGCCAAGCCCTGGCAGGTGTGGTGGGTCCGCTCATCGAGGTCCCGGTGTTGGTCGGGCTGGTGTACGTCGCGCTGTGGCTCGGACCGCGATTGTTCCCCGGCGATTCGAGCCTGCCCCGCCGCGCCCGGACCACCGTGCCCACCCCGGCTCCGGGCGCAGACCCGTCATGACCGCGAACGCCCCGCAGCCTCGGGTCCCCGGCGTCCTGTTCGTGTGTGTACGCAACGGCGGCAAGTCACAGATGGCGGCCGCACTCATGCGCCACCGCGCCGGCGACGCGGTCGAGGTCCACTCGGCGGGGACCGATCCCGGGCCCACGATCAACGCGCTGTCGGCCGAGGCGGTGGCCGAGCTCGGCGCGGACATGTCCGGTAAGGTGCCCCGCGCGATCGACCCCGACCTTCTGCGCCGCGTGGACCGGGTGGTGGTTCGGCGCCGACGCCGCACGAGACCTCGTCGCGCGGGGTGATGTCGGCGTCTCCGACGACGACACCGCCCGCACCGTCATCACGTGGATCACTGATGAGCCTTCGGGTAGGGGCATCGACGGACTGGAGAGGATGCGCCTGATTCGCGACGACATCGACCGCCGTGTCCACGACCTCCTTGCCGAATTCACCGCGGAACGGGCCGACCCATCGCCGCGCTGACCACGGAACGCGCCACGGGCACCGCGCCAATCGCACTGAGCCTGCTCGGCCGGAGCGCCCGGTCTCACCCCAGCGACGACATGGTGGCGACCCGTTTGGTGTGCCTCACCCCGATCGGCTCCAGGACCGAGCGGACGAACGGCTCGGGATCGATACGGGCTTCCGGTGACGTGGCGCCGGTGATGATGGGCCGCCGGGCATCCGACAACGAGATGGAGGCGACCGTTCGAATCGTCCTGCGGCCCCTCGGCCCGCATCGTCGCGGCCACGGGGCCGCCTCAGGACAGACGCGAACCCTCTTTGACTTTGAACCAGATCGAAAAGTCCTCGGCCGCCTGACGCACCACGGCGTCGTCCGAACTGCTCGTCAGGTCATCGAAGCTGTCCCGGACCCCCTCGACCCCGGTCGGCCGGGTGTCCGCGGGGGCGCCGAACCCCATTCTCCAGTCCGCGAAACTACGCTCGACCGCCCGCTCCACCACCAGAACACGCACACGGGCATGCCTGTCATCGACACAGATGCTCTCCATCAGCGAGTCGATCTCAGACGGGGGTCCCTCCAGAAACTGGATGAAGCAATTGCTCCTGTACAGCAGAGCGCCGGTGATGCCCGCTTGCAGATTGTGCCGCCTGGCGGTGAACAGGATGGACTCGAGATCGGTGTGCGACATCGGTCGCGTAGCCACACTGGAGTACACCAGATACTTGAGGTCGCCCGTCCCAGACGGCCGATCGGTGGACACAACGGCGGTCATTGACGATCCCCTCCACCAGACGAGGCGAAGTACAGTTCGTTCAGAAACGCCATGGAGCTCTCCAACGTGCTGGCCTCGCCTCGCAGCACCGACATCTTGTCGAACTTCCTGAACGTGCCATCGACAGTCTGGTCGATGTAGCCGACGAAATTGCCCCTGAAGTTGCCGACGAAGAACTTCTCCTCCACTTGCGACCAACGGACCTGCCGGTCCCCGTCGACTGTCTGGCTCATCGTTGCCTCATCACCATCTGGACGTGTGACTTAATCGTTGGACGACTCTGCCAGAGGTGCACCCGCCGCACCACCGGACCAGCGAGGCGTCGCCGACGCTTTCCTGCTACGGCTCGCTTCCGTCCGGCGCCAGCGTTCGATGGGGGCTACGGCGATTCGTTCTCCTGACTCGTAGGGGTGGGGTTCAACTCCACAGTGGTCCGCAGGCGCGTCTCGCGAACGGCCAGAACCGCGACCACGGTGACTACTCCGATAAGCGCCGTGACCATGAACAGATGCCCGAAGGCATCAGCGTAGGAGTCATGGAAGATCTGCTGGATCGGCGCCGGCAGACCACTGATGTCCAGGCTGGTCTCTGCCGAGCCTTCGCTGCTTCCCAGTTGTCCGCTCGTCATACCAAGCTCGCCGAGACGGTCTCGAATCTGAGCAGCGACCTCGTTGGTCAAGACAGCGCCGAGTGCGGAGACACCGATCGCTCCGCCGAGGGATCGGAAGAACGCGATCGCCGCGGAAGCGGCTCCGACTTCCCGGACGTCGACGATATTCTGCACTGCCAGCACGATGTTCTGGATCAGGGTTCCTACACCGATCCCCATCAACGCCATCGACACCGCGACCCACAGATACCCGGTTGTGTGGTCGACCATCCCCAGGCCCGCGAGACCAGTCACCATCAGGATGCTGCCGATGACCATGATCGGCTTCCACCGGCCGGTGCGGCTTACGATCATCCCACCGATCGCCGAGGACGCCGTCTGGAAGACGATCATCGGCAAGATGAGCAACCCGGCCTGGGTCGGTGAGTAGCCCCCACCCAGCTGGAAGTACTGAGTCAGGAACACCGCCGGAGCGAACATCGCCACACCCACCGCCAAGCTGGCGACGATCATCAATGCTGCGGTGTTGGTCCGCAGCACCCGGATGGGCACGATCGGCTCGGCAGCCCGCAGCTCGACGATGACCGCCGCCGCGGTCACGACGACGAACGCGCCGATGAACGCTGCAGACTGCCAGGAAACCCATGCGTACTCGCTGCCCGCGAAGGTCACCCACAACATCGGGAGCGCCGCGCAGAGCGCGATCAGCACGGCCCCTGCGTAGTCGATCGTGACCTTTCTGGATTCGATCAACGGGATACGGAGTTTGACCTGGATGAGAACCATCGCCACAACGGCGAGCGGGACGCAGACGAAGTAGGTCCACCTCCATCCCAGGCCATCAGTGATCACACCGCCCAGCAGTGGCCCGGAGACTGTCGCGATGCCCATGACACCGCCCATATATCCGGCGTAACGGCCGCGTTCCCGGGGGGCGATGATCGAACCCATGATGGACTGAACCAGGGCCATCAGCCCGCCCATCGCGATTCCTTGAACGACGCGGGCCCCCATCATCATCGCCACCGACGTGGACAGGCCCGCCGCAACAGAACCCACCACGAACAACACGATGGTCAGCTGAACCAGCATCTTCTTATCGAACAGATCCGAGAGCTTGCCCCAGACCGGTGTACTGACGGTCATCATCAGCAAACTCGTGGTGATCACCCACGTGTACTGGCGTTGGGTGCCGTTGAGGTCGGCCATGATCGTGGGCAACGCCGTGGACACAATGGTGTTGGAGATCAAGGCGGTGAACAGTGCGGCCAAGAGGCCGGTCATCACCTGGAGCACCTCGCGATGAGGTAACGCCTGGTATCCGGGAGGCGCGCTGGCCTGTTCAGCCATAGGTCGTTGACTCATTTCTCTCCCGCGGTCATGGTCGCAGCGAGCTCGTCGAGGCGGTCGTTCAGTTTCTTCAGTAACTGGAGCGTCCGGGCGGGGCAGAGCTCGGTGTCTCTGGCGAGGATCTCCGCGAATCGGTCGGCAATCGCCTGCTGACGTCGTTGCAAGTCCACTCGGCCGCGATCAGTGATCGAGATCAGCCAGGCACGAGCATCGTCAGGATCGCGACGCCGACAGACCAGCCCGTCCACCTCGAGCGAGTCCACTGCCCGCGACACGACGGACGGGGATAGGAAGAGTCGATGTGCGATCTCCCCCGATCGTTCGTCACCGTCGATCAGAAACCGCATCACGCCGACCTTGGTGCCAGAGATGTCCTCCTGTCCGCGGTGCTGCCCTGCGTACCGGAACAGACGCAAGGTGCGGACAAGCTCCACGAGAATCTCGCCGGCGTCACTGCGTCGAGTCACTGCCACTCCTTCATAGTTGCTTGCTGCACGCAACTATAGACACGGTCAGCTTTGCCGTGTCGCCAGCAGCCCGTCAAAACGACTGGGTGAGACAATGGCGGGTGACTGCAGGTCTACGAAACTGGTTCAAAAACTGGCCACCTCCCCGGGCGAGTTCATGTGTCTCGAAAACCTTTAAAATATTGAGACGTGGCCCGCGCTCCGTCCCGGTGAAGGCTCGGCACTGGAACAGGACACTGGCCGCTGCGGCCCGCTGTGATCGGGGTCGAGGGCGAGAGCGTCCAGTGAGGGTTCTTCGACTGGGACGGGACGCGTGGTGACCTCCCGCTTGCCATATGTGGCTGCGGGCGACGTCGGTCCTCCCCGGACGCGGTAGGCGGTCTGGACCATTCCGCCGTCGAGAACCGCGGTGCGGACATGCTTGAGATGCACGTCTTCGCCCAGCGGCCCGAACAGTGAGGGCCCGTCGCCGATGAGCACGGGCACATGGGAGAGCGTGAGTTCGTCGACAAGTTTGGAGGCAAGGAACCAACGGATGGTCTCGCCACCGTCGACGTAGACGCGCCGGTAGCCGTCCCGCTGCAGCGCGTCGATAGCCGCCTCGCCGGAGCGATGCACGGTGATCCGGGGATCTCCGTCTGCTGCGAGGGACGTGCTGATCACATGTATCGGCCGATCGAGGTAGGGCCAGTGCTCGTCGGAAGCGATGGCCTCGTAGGTTCGCCGGCCCATCACTACAGCCTCAACTGACTCCACGAAGGGCGTGAAGCCCGCGTCCCCGGCGGCGGCGCCGCGGCTGGTCAGCCACTCGAGGTCGCCATCAGGCCGAGCGATGCGGCCGTCGACGCTCAGCCCGAGAAAGACGGCGGCGCGGAGGGTCTGTTGCGATGCGGCCACAGGACCGATTCTGCTAGCGCCGAACACCGGCACGCAAGCGAAGCCGACAGCCGTCGCTCCAGTTCCACGTGCTCCGATAGGCGTCCCGCAGGATGTAACCCAAGGGGCAGCACCCGTGAGAGCTCCGCGATCCTGGCCGCCACCCGACAGGCTGACGAATGGCCCGGCCCCTGACATACACCTTGTCGCATCCGACGCGAGGCGCACCACACCTGGCGCGAGGCAGGAGCGAGGAGCACACTTATCCGGTGAACGGTCTCGGACGACTGGGCCTGCGCGCTCCCCGGCTCCTACGTGCTGGTCAGCGCGGCGCGCCGGCTCGACCCATGCTGGTCGTAGGCGCGCTGGGGGTGGTGTTCGGCGACATCGGCACCAGCCCGCTGTACGCCCTGCACACCGCGTTCAGCATGCGCCACAACGCCGTGGAGGTGACGCCGCACAACGTCTACGGCATCATCTCGATGGTCCTGTGGACCATCACCGCGATCGTGACGGTCAAGTACGTGCTGCTGGTGATCCGCGCGGACAACGACGGCGAGGGCGGGATACTCGCACTGGTGGCACTGCTCCGCCGCAGGCTCCCGGGGCACCGGATCGGCGCGATGGTGACGATCATCGGCATCCTCGGCGCAGCGCTGTTCTTCGGTGACGCGGTCATCACACCGGCGATCTCGGTGCTCAGTGCGGTAGAAGGACTGACCGTCAGCGCGCCGGGCCTGGAGTCGGCTGTCGTCCCGCTGACCGTGGCGATCCTGATCGCCCTGTTCCTCGTCCAGCCTTACGGCACCACCCGGGTGTCCGGGGCGTTCGGTCCGATCATGGTCGTGTGGTTCGTGGCCCTGGCACTGCTCGGGGTCCCGCAGATCGTCGCCCACCCGGAAATCCTGACCAGCCTGTCGCCGCACTGGGCGTTCGATCTCCTCCTGCGGCATCCCTTCGAGGCGTTCGTCCTCCTCGGCGCGGTCGTCCTCACCGTGACCGGCGCCGAGGCGCTGTACGCCGACCTGGGGCACTTCTCCGCATCCGCGATCAGGCGCGCATGGTTCCTGGTCGTGCTGCCGGCGCTGACGTTGGTCTATCTGGGCCAGGGCGCACTGGTCATCTCGCACCCGGACGCGGTGGGCAACCCGCTGTTCCACCTCGCCCCTGATGTTCTGCAGGTCCCGCTCGTCGTGCTGGCCACGGCGGCGACGATCATCGCCTCGCAGGCCGTCATCTCGGGCGCGTTCTCGATCGCCCACCAGGCCGTCCGCCTGTCCCTCCTGCCGCGCTTGGCGATGCGGTACACCTCCAGGCGCCGGGCGGGCGAGATCTACGTGCCGGCCCTCAACTGGCTGCTCTTCGTCGCGGTCCTGGCCGTGGTGCTGCTCTTCGGCTCGTCCGAGTCGCTGGCCAGTGCGTACGGGTTCGCCGTGACGGGGACCCTGGTGCTCGAGTCCCTGCTGTTCATGGTGTTGGCCGTGTCGGTCTGGCACTGGAGGTGGCCGGTGGTCGCCCTCTACGTCGCGACGGTGGGCACTCTCGAGCTCGTCCTGCTGGCAGCCAACGCCACCAAGCTCCCCGAGGGCGGATGGCTTCCCGTCCTTCTGGCTGCGGCCGTAGTGGTGGTGATGACGTGCTGGCGCCGCGGCCACGCGACGGTCGCCTCCGCGCGGAGGCAGCTGGAGCGACCGTTGGACGATTTCCTCGCCTGCCTCAACGAGGAGTCGGTGCAGCGTTCCCCGCAGGTGGCGGTATTTCCGCACTCCGACCCGGACACCACACCACTGGCCCTGGTCAGCTGCGTGTCGGACCTGAAGATCTTCCCGGAGCAGGTGATCCTGGTCCGGTTGGAGCATCGCAACGTCCCCCGGGCCCGCTCCGCGGACAAGTACCGCATGGACACGTTTGCCACCCCTCTGGGCGAGGTCGTCAGAGTTACCGTGCGAGTCGGGTTCACGGAGTCCCAGAACATCCCGCTACACCTCGCGCGGGCCTCCCAGCGGCTGGACGGTCTGACCTTCGCCCACGAGGAGGCCACCTACTTCCTGTCCGTTCTCGCCCTCCGGCCGGCGCGCCCGCCGGGCTTCCGGCACTGGCGCGAGCGGCTCTTCCTCGCCATGGAGAAGAACCAGGCCAACCGCACCGAGGTGTTCCACCTACCGCCCGACCGCACGGTGGTCATGGGCGAGGTGCTGCACATCTGACGCGATGCTCCGGGCCCCAGGGGTCTAGAACCAGACGCCCGCCAGCAGCTTCAGCGAGCGGTCGCGCACGTCCGGGTCAAAGGCGTAGGTCACGGTGATGAGCTCGTCGGCGCCGGTGCGCTCGGCGAACACCTCCAGCTGCGCCTTCACCGTGTCCGGCGACCCCACGGCGCTGATGTCGAGCATCGACGGCACGCCGCCCGGGAACTCGGACGGGTCGACGGGCGGCTGGATCTTGCGCTGCCGCCCGCTACGGATGTCGAGGAACATCTGCTGGATGGTGGTGAACTGCCGCCGCGCTTCCTCGTCGGTGTCGGCGACCATCACGTTGATGCCGGCCATGACGTACGGCTTCTCGATCCGCGCGGTGGGCGCCTCCGTGCTGAACGTCTCGCGGTACACGCGCACGGCGTCATCGATCTGGTCGGGCGCGAAGTGCGAGGCCAGCGAGAACGGCAGGCCCAGCTGGCCGGCGATGGAGGCCCCGTTGACGGTCGAGCCGAGCACCCAGATCGGCACCTCCATGCCCTGGGAGACCGAAGAGAAGATCGGGGTGCTGTGCGCGGTGCCGGACTCGCCGAACCAGCCCTGCAGGTCGTAGATGTGTTGGGCGAAGGCCTGCGGCTCGGCGGAGGAGCGGCTCAGCGCCTGGGCGGTCATGCCGTCGGTGCCGGGGGCGCGGCCGAGGCCGAGGTCGATACGGTCGCCGTGGATGTTGGCGAGGGTGCCGTACTGCTCGGCCACCATCAGCGGCGCGTGGTTGGGCAGCATGACGCCGCCGGAGCCGACGCGGATGTTCTCGGTGACGCCGGCGGCCTGCGAGATGAGCAGCGAGGTGGCCTTGGAGGCGAGGTTGGGCGTGTTGTGGTGCTCGGCAAACCAGAGTCGGTGGTAGCCCAGCTCGTCGGCGAGCTTGGCGGACTTCATCGAGGCGGCGATCCCGTCGCGGGCGGTGGAGCCCTCGGGAATGGAGACCAGGTCGAGGATGCTCAGGGGGATGGCCATGTGGGTTCGCCTTCTGCTGTCGAGGGGGCCGGCGGGAGGAGTCCACACCCGCAGGCGGACTCCGCGGCACTATGTTCGCGATGCTACTTAAATCCCCCGGTCTGTGACGGATCACCAAGCCCCGGCGGGGGCGCCGGAGGAGTGACGACGACGACAACGTTCCCCCTCCCCCACCATTGCCTCCGCCGGGGTCCCGATTCGAGCCCCATCCGATATGTCGTACGTCACACTGAAATCGGCCGCGAGCACAGCCCGCGCCATCAGGCACCCGGTGAGGGGTTGACGAACAATGACACAGACCGACAAGCCGCTGGACCAGACGGTGACGTCCGGCGAGGCCGATCTCGACGACCTGCGCCGTCGCCTCACGTCGTGGCTGTCGGGACGCCCCGAAGTCGCCGGCGGCGCGGGTGACGCACCCGACGGACGGGGCGGCGTCGAGGTGGGCGAGGTAACCCGGCCGGAGGCGTCGGGGATGTCCAACATCTCGGTACTTTTCGACGCCTCCTGGACGTCGGCGGACACCGGCGAGCGAGAGTCCGCACAGCTCGTGGCGCGGATGTGCCCGCTCGACGATGCCTTCCCGGTGTTCCCGGTGTACGACCTGGCCCGGCAGTTCGACGTGATGCGGGTCGTCGGCGAGCACACCGATCTGCCCGTCCCGCTCGTGCGCTGGCTCGAGGAGGACCCGGCAGTGCTGGGGTCGCCGTTCCTGGTGATGGACCGGGCCACCGGCGTCGCGCCCGTCGACAACCCCCCGTACGTGTTCGGCGGCTGGCTGCTCGAGATGAGCCCCGAGCAGCGGGCGGAATTGCAGCGCGAGTCCGTGGCCGTGCTCGCCGCGATCCACGGGATCGACAGGCCCGCGGAGCTCCTCCCCTCGCTCGCCCCGGCCCGTCCCGGCGAGGACGACGGCCTACGGGCGCACGTGGACGAGCAGCGCGAGTACTACGAGTGGACGGTCCGCGAGGGCGGCCTGAGGATCCCGGTGATCGAGAAGGCCTTCGCCTGGATCGAAGCCAACTGGCCCGCGGACCCCGGCCCGGACGTGCTCAGCTGGGGCGATGCCCGGATCGGCAACATCCTCTACGAGGGCACCACCCCGACCGCCGTGCTGGACTGGGAGATGGCGGCCCTCGCGCCGGCCGAGGTGGACCTGGGCTGGTTCCTGTACTTCCACGACCTGTTCCAGGATCTGGCGGTCACGTACGGCTTCCCCGGTATCCCGGACCTGTTCGACCACGACCAGGTCATCGGCGAGTACGAACAACTCACGGGCCGGACGGTCCGCGATCTGCCGTTCTATTACGCCTACGCGGGCCTGAGGCAGGCGGTGATCCTGGCACGAATTCATCGTCGTCGTATCGAGTTCGGTGAGGCGGAGGCCCCCGACAACCCGGACGACTATGTCCTGCACAACACCATGCTCTACAGGCTCATCGCCGACTGACAGGGCTCACGCCAGGTTGCGCAGTCGGGGCTCGAGGTCCGTGGAGAACAGGTCCAGGAAGCGTTTCTGGTCGTGGCCGGGTGCGTGGAAGACCAGGTGGTTCAGGCCGGCGTCGACGTACTGCTTGACCTGCTCGACCGCGTCGTCGGGGTCGGAGGCGACGATCCAGCGCTTGGCGACCTGCTCGATGGGCAACTCGTCGGCCAGGCGCTCCATCTCGCGCGGCGAGTCCACCGAGTGCTTCTGTTCCGGGGTCAGCGACAGCGGCGCCCAGAACCGGCAGTTCTCCAACGCTGCGGCCGGGTCGGGGTCGTAGCTGATCTTGATCTCGATCATCCGATCAATCGCCGCCGAGTCACGCTCGTTGATCGCTGCGCCCTCCTCCACGGCCGGCAGCAACTTGTCGGTGTACAACTCCATCCCCTTGCCCGAGGTACAGATGAACCCGTCGCCCACGCGGCCGGCGTACTTGGCCACCACCGGACCACCGGCGGCGATGTACACCGGCACACCACCGGAGGGCACGTCGTAGAGGAACGCGTCCCTGGTCGAGTAGAAGTCACCATCGAAACTGGTGGTCTCGCCCGTCCACAACTCACGCATGAGCCGGACCGACTCACGCAACCGAGCGAAACGCTCCTTGAACGCCGGCCACTCACCCTGATGGCCCGTGGCGATCTCATTGAGCGCCTCACCCGTGCCCACACCGAGGAACACCCGACCCGGATACAGGCACGCCATCGTCGCGAACGCCTGCGCCAGCACCGCCGGGTTGTAACGGAACGTCGGCGTGAGCACCGACGTGCCCAACTGCAGCCGCTCGGTGCGCTCACCGACCGCGGTCAGCCACGACAGAGAGAACGGCGCGTGACCACCGTCGTGACGCCACGGCTGGAAATGATCCGACACCGTCGCCGAATCCATCCCCGCCCGCTCAGCCAGAACCGCGAACTCCACCAGATCACGCGGACCGAACTGCTCGGCCGAGGCCTTATAACCGAGCTTGAGGGGTGCGTTGTCAGTCATTCGGGACTCCTGAGGGGCGATAGTTGTGAGTGTTGATCAGGGTCAGGCGGTGATGTACTTCTCGCCGAAGCGGGCGAGGGACTCGCGCTTGACCTCGAGGGGAGCGTCGTACCCGTGGCCCTCGATCAGCCAGGGGATGACGATGACGTCCGTGACGCCCGCGTCGGCGAGCTCGGCGAATCCCCGGGTGCCGTACTTGTCGATGCATGCCACCTGGATGGCGAAGGGCTGGCCGTCGCCACGGTCCGCCAGCGAGCGCCCGTCGGCCTCGAGCAGCTCACCGAGGCGCCCGATCGTGCTGACGATGTCGTCGAACTTCATCATCGCCGACGTCCACCCCTGGCCGACGCGGACGGCGCGGCGAAGCGCCGGCGCGGTGTGGCCGCCCACGTAGAAGGGCACTTGGGTGAGCGGAGGCGGGTCGAGCGTGAGGCGGTCGAAGTCGAAGTGCTCGCCGTGGTACTCGAACCAGCCGCCGTCGCCGGCCAGGCGGAGGATCTCGAGCATCTCGTCCACCCGCTTGCCTCGGCCCGGGTAGGGCACGCCGCACCAGGCGAACTCGTTGGGGTCCCACCCGATGCCGACTCCCAGGTCCACACGACCGCCGGTCAGGTGGGAGACCGTGGACAGCTGCCGGGCCAGCAGGAGGGGCTGACGCGGGCCGAACTTGAGCACCTGTGGGCAGAACCGGATGGTCGAGGTGACCGCGCCCATGGCTGCGATCGCCGTCAGCGGTTCGACCCACGGGGTGTTCTCGTCCCACATCCGCGACCCGTCAGGGGTGTACGGGTAGTCGGTGTCCTGCCGGTGCGGCAGGAACAGCGAATCGGGAAGCGTGATTCGCGCGAAACCGGCATCCTCTGCCGCACGGGCGAGGTCGAGGATCTGGTCGATCGGACTGAACGCGATCGGGGTGGAGAACTGCATGGGGCTACCTCTGCTGTCGGGGTCGGGGACGGTGCGGTTCTCAGCCCCGACACGGCGGCCCGACACCGTCACTGTAGTCAAGTGTGTACATACGCTGTAGTCACATGTGTACACCACGATAGGGTGAGCTCATAACCCCTCCCACCGCAAAGGACCGCCGTTGCACAGCATCGACACGAACATCAGCTCCACTGACGAATGGCGTGACGTCGAGGCGCTGGCGTCGTCGATCACGGAGACGTCTCTGCGTGCGCTGTTCGACGCCGACCCCGAGCGCGGCTCTCGCCTCGGCGTGACGGCCGGCGATCCCTACGTCGACCTGTCCAAGAACCTGATCACCGACGAGGTCGTCTCCGCCCTGCTCGCGCTCGCCCGCGCCGCTGACCTACCGGCTCGGCCCGACCGTCTTCGTCGAGTTCCTCGAGGGCATGCGCACGATCGATGAGCACTTCCTGACTGCGACCGATGACCGCAACGCTCCCCTGCCCATGCGGCTGCTGGGTGTCTGGTACACGAGTTTCCTCGGCGCCCAGTCCAAGGCCGTAATCTCCTACGCACACGATCTCGTCCGCTTCCCCGCCTACCTCCAGCAGCTGACCATGGAGTCGCTCGGCAAGTCTGTGGGCCTCGACGGGTCCGCAGTGGGCTACTCCACCGGCGAAATCTACTGGGGCGAGCCGGGAACCAATGGCCAGCACGCGTTCTTCCAGCTCCTGCATCAGGGCACCCATCTGATCCCCGTCGACTTCATCGGCGTCGCCCGACCCGTGGGCGGGACGATGGCGGCTGACGATCGCGACGCCATGCACGCCATGCTGATGAGCAACCTGATCGCCCAGTCCCGGGTGCTGGCCTTCGGCCAGACCGAGGCCGAGCTCCGGGCGGCGGGGATCTCCGCTGCACTCGCCCCTCAGAAGGCGATGCCCGGGAACCGTCCATCGACGACGATCCTCGCTCCGGCCCTGACCCCGGGTGCGCTCGGCCAGCTCATCGCCCTCTATGAACACATAGTCTTCGTCCATGCGGCCATCTGGAACCCCGATGAAGCCCGCCCCCGCTCGACGAGTTCCCCGTTCACCAGACCCCACTGTCGGTGGCGCAGGTGTCGACGAGTGACCGGAACTTCTACGACCGAATCTCGGGGTGAAGCACACTCCGAGGGTTCACTCCATCGCCCCGACCTCGACGTCGCCGAACCGGTTCCGGTACGAGGTCGGGGTGGTGGAGAACGCTCGGATGAAGTTCTGCCGGAACGTCACCGCACTCCCGAAGCCGCACTCGGTGGCAACCGAATCGATGGGCAACGTGGTGGTCTCCAGCAACTTCCGCGCGTGATCGAGCCGCCGCGAGAGCACCCACCGGCCCGGACTTGTGCCCGTGACCTCGAGGAACCGGCGGGAGAAGCTCCGGCGACTCATGTGAGACCGACGCGCGAGCTCGTCCACCGACAGATCCGCGTCGAGGTGGCCGAGCGCCCATTCGATGATCTCGCCGATCTCGCCGCCGTGCTCTTCGACCGGCAGGGGTCGCTGAATGTACTGGGCCTGATCCCCCTCGCGGTGGGGTGCCACCACGATGTGCCTGGCCACCTCGGCTGCCGCTGTGGCCCCCAGGTGCCTGCGCACGATGTGGAGACAGGCATCGAGCGAGGACGCCGTGCCCGCGGAGGTGATCACGTCCCCGTGGTCGATGTACAGGTCCGAGGACCGGACCTGTACCTCGGGATACCGAAGGGCGAGCTCGTCAGCCCCGCCCCAGAGGGTCACCACCGCTCGCCCGTCGAGCACGCCGCTGCCGACGACGGGGTACGCACCCAGACAGAGTCCCGCGACATTCCCGCCGCGAGCGTGAACGTCACGGACGAGGGCGAGCAACTTCGGGTCCGGCACGGGTAGTTCCGCCGGCCACGCGGGAAAGACGAGGAGGTCGGCGACCTCCACCGTTTCCGGCCCCACGAGATCCTCCAGCACCACCCCCTCGGCCGTGCGGACACAACACGATGCTCTACAGGCTCATCGCGGACTGACAGCGTCTCAGTGCGGACTCGGATGGCCGGCCGAGTTACGACCTCACGCGGGAACGACGAGGACGGGCCGGCTCCGATCCTCGCCGTACAGTGAGGTGATGAACCTTCACCACGTTCGCAAAGGCCATGGGAGCCCCCTGCTCCTGGTACACGGACTCGGGGCGGGTCTACGTTCCTGGGATCCGATCATCGACGCATTGGCCGCGCACCGTGAGGTCATCGCAGTCGACCTTCCCGGATTCGGCCAGACGGCGCCGTTAACCGGCGAGGTCTCGATCGCCGCTCTCGCCGATTCGGTCGCACAATTCATCAGCGAGCAGGGCCTGGACGGCGTTGCCACTGCCGGTCAGTCGATGGGTGGACGGATCGTGCTTGAGCTCGCCAGACGCGGGGTCGGTGGCGACACCGTGTCGCTGGATCCCGGGGGTTTCTGGAGCGATACCGAGCTCGCGGCCTTCAGTTACACTCTTCGACCCTCGATCGCCCTGGTCCGTGCTCTTCGCGGTGCCCTGCCGGCACTACTGGGCAATCCCGTGAGCCGGACCGCGCTGCTGGCACAGTTCTCTGCCCACCCATGGTCGCTGACGCGGCAAATCGTGCTACCCGACCTGCTCGGGCTGGCCGATGCTGCAGCGACGGATGCGGCGATGGACGCGCTCACCAAGGGACCGAAGCAGCAGGGGGCCCCGGCCGGAACGGTGCCCGGCCGCGTCACCATCGGGTGGGGGCGCCGAGACCTCGTCACCGTGCCGCGGCAAGCCAACCGGGCCATCGAGGCGTTCCCCGACGCGTCGCTGCACTGGTTCCCCCGGTGCGGGCACTTCCCGCAGTGGGACGCACCAGATGAAGCGGTGGAGCTCATTCTGGCCGGCACTCACTGAGTGCGCGTGGCGACTCACCGAGTCTCTCAACCACGCCAGCCGCAGCTTCGCTGACGGCCGCATCGAGCAGTTGGCTCGGGCTGCGTCGGCGACGCGGCCTGGTCGCACGGCCGTTGGATGGGCCGCCACGACCCGACGGGGTTCACGGACTGGGTGGACATGGCCAAGTGACCACGGGGAGATGATCACCGTGCTCGCAGGGCTTCACCGTGATCGCAGAGTTAGCGTCTCACCGTCCTCGGGGACGCTGACCCGGTCGCCGAGACCGTCAGTGGCGGCCACAGCCCGGACGTCCGCCCGCGTGGCGGGGCAGTGGTTCAACGACTCGAGGTGCACGGCCACAATCCGGGCCTGCTGCGCGAGCCCGGCCACCTCCGCCACGTCCCCAGGGCCCATGATGATCGGGCCGTCAGCGGTCAGCGCGGCCTCGCCGGTGTTCAACACCACCACGTCCGGAGTGTGGACCCGCAGAGCCTCGCGCACGTGATCGTTCATGACGCTGTCGCCTGCAATGTAGACGACCGGCTCGTCCGGGTGACGGACCACGACGCCCATGACCTCACCCCGGCGTGGGAGTGCCTCGATGAGTTGATCAGATCCGTGCTGGCCACCAGTGCGGGTGAACTCGACGCCCGCCACGGTGAGCTTCTCCCCCAGCACCCGGACGTCCGTGAACCCGTGAGCGGCGATCTTCGCCTGGTCGTCGACATGCTGGGTGAGGATCGGAATGCCTCTCGGGAGCAGGGCGGATGCGGCCCTGTCCCAGTGGTCGGCGTGCGTGTGGGTGACCACCACTACATCCGGGTCCAGGAGCTAGCTCACCGGTACCGGGAGGTCGACAAGTGGGTTCCGCTCGGTGTTTCCCGTCGGGGTGGCGAACGGATCCAGCGAACCGCGGGCACCGAGCATCGGGTCGACGAGCACCCGCGCGCCACCGGCGTCCAGAAGTAACGTCGCGTTGCGGATCAGGGTCAACTGCACGGGCCGCTCCTTCGCCGGGTTCCCTACTGCACCTATGCTGCCGTATGCCCCGGGGAGCCGTCCCTCGACCGCGAGAATCTACGCTGGGGGCGCGTAGGCGGAGAGCGCTTCGCGAATGCCTGCCGGGGGCGTGATCGACTTCTTCGTCTCTGCGTCCACCCACACGTACCGGTTCGTGACCTCAGCCACGAGTTCTTCACCCCGGTGCATCTGGAACCGCAAGACCATCGACGTGGTGCCGAGTCGGTCGAGAAGCCCCGCGATCTCGAGTTCGTCCTTGGGCCGACACGGCGCCAGGAAGCGCAGATTCGATTCCGCCACAACCAGCTCGAGGCCCCGCGAGGCCAGCCCCTCATACGGGCCCAACACCGTCTCGAAAGTTCTGAAGCTCGCGATATCCGCGTACGCCAGGTAGTTGGCATTGAACACGATCCCGGAGGGGTCGCACTCGTGGTAGCGCACCGTCAACGAGGTGCGCGCCATCGGCTTTGTCGAATCCATTCTCCTGACTCACCTTTCCTCGCGCCCGCGACCCCTCGAGTGATCCGCGACTGTGACGATTCCTCGTCCACGGAGCCAGGCTATCGGCCACTCTGAGATCACCCCTGGTTCCTCACAGACGACAAGGCCCGCCGATGAAGCCCGCCCCGCTCGACGAGTTCCCCGTTCACCAGACCCCGCTGTCGATGGCGCAGGTGTCGACGAGTGACCGGAACTTCTACGACC
>NZ_JBSHMJ010000033.1:0-37383 GCF_053645265.1 Dietzia sp. NPDC055343
CGGGTGGGATGGAACGTGGTGACCGGATACCTCAAGAGCGCAGCGCAGAACCTCGGCGAGAGCGACCAGCTCACCCATGACGAGAGGTACGACCGGGCGGACGAGTACCTGGAGGTGCTCTACAAGCTGTGGGAGGGATCCTGGGAGGACGACGCGGTGGTGCTCGATGCGGAGCGGGACATGTACGCCGATCCGGCGAAGGTCCACCCGATCCGCCACGAGGGAACGTACTTCGCGGTCCCCGGCGTCCACCTCTCCGAGCCTTCTCCGCAGCGGACCCCGGTGATCTACCAGGCCGGCGCGTCCGCGCGGGGAATCCGCTTCGCGGCCGCTCACGCGGAGGCGATCTTCGTGGCGTCCCCGACCATCGGCCAAACCAGGGACCAGGTCAGCCGGATCCGGGACGAATTGGAGGTCGCCGGCCGCGGGCGGGATGCCGCACGCGTTTACGCGCTGCTCACGATCGTTGTGGATCAGACCGATGAGGCGGCAGCTGAGAAGTACCGAGACATCTTCTCCTACGCCTCCGAGACGGGAAATCTGGTGCTCAACTCGGGATGGTCCGGAATTGATCTATCCCGACAGGACCTCGACGCACCCATGGACCCGGTCGCAACAGAAGCGATCCAGACCACTGTGTCGAGCCTGTCGGGGGCCTCTGACGCCGACGGACGCTGGACGTTGCGTGACAGCGCCCGGTTCAACGCGACGGGCGGACCCGTGGTGGTGGGCTCGGCGGTCACCGTGGCCGACGCCCTGGAGAGTTACATGGCGGACACCGATGTCGACGGTTTCAACCTCGCCTACGCGCTCAATCCCGGCACCTGGGAGGACGTCATTGAGCATCTCGTGCCCGAGCTGCAACGTCGCGGGCGCTACCCGCAGGACGCGGAGCCCGGGACACTGCGAGCACGGATGTTCGATCGAGGTGACCGGCTGCACGATACGCATCGCGGGGCCAGGTACCGCGGATGACGCTTCGATGCGCCGTGTCTTCGGCGTAGTCCCACACCGACGTCGATCGTAGCGCCGTCAGGAGAGGACCAGAACAGTGCCAGCGGCGCCGCGGGTACATCGATCGGGCACACCGGCCGCCTGTGCGACAGGCACGACGGTGGTGTCCGCGTTGAGCTCGCGGCCCACGGGGTGCTCGGCCCTATCGACCGTCACCGACGGCTTGCCGTTCTGCAGCACGAACGTGGTGTCGGACGGGAAGATCGCCAGTTGAGGTTCTCCGGCTCCGGCAACCGCGAAGCACCCGCCCGGCCCGGTGATGGGTTTGTTGCTCGCGGGTCCCGGCGAACCGGCTGGAACGGAACCGGAGTACTGGAACCCGAGGACGCCCTGGTCCCCGCGGACGGTCACTTCGAGCATGGCCTCGTTGTCCGGGGGTTCCGCGCCTGTTCCGGGCGCCTGACCTGCCTCAGGGCCCCGTCATCGGCGACCTGCGGAGCCGCCGCTGCGGTCGTCGTCTCCGTCACCGTGGTCGCCGTTGACCCCGGTCCGCTCGAGCCGCAGGCGGCCAGGCCCAACGGGATGAGGGCCACAACGGTGGGAACGATCAGGCGGCGAGTCAACGACACGAATCTCCTCCACAGTTCAGAGCCGGGCGTTGCCATCCGATGCACTCGCGGCGTCGAATCCCATACATGTACTCGGTTCCGCACTCCCCTCCCCCCGCGCAGTTTCGCGTAGCCACTGCCGCCTCCGAGGCGTCCGAGTTCTTCGCCGATATAGATCTCGCGCGGCACCACGACTACGCGCCCGGCGCCGGGGCGGGGTCGACGATGAGAGAGAGACTGTCACGCCTTCCGGACTACTTTTGTGACCTCTGGTCGTGGTAGGGGCACTGGGTCGCGGTTGCAGCCACGGGCTGGGGCGCGCTGGTCCTCATCGCACCACTACTCCTGACCCATTTACTCCTGTGGGTGGCCGATGCGTTGCGTCCGTTCGCCGGGTTCAGGAACCGAAGCTGAACCGGGAAGCGAGGAAGGGCAGCAAACCCATGCACTCCGGGGTCAGTGCCAAGCACATCGGCTCGTCCGGCCCGGGGCCGAAAAGGTAGCGCAGCGGGTTTTCAATGGAGCCTTCAGGGAACATCGTTACCCCTCACGATCGGGATCTGTTGTCCTGCACGGTATATCGGACCCCGCACCCGAACCTGTTACGGCCGCGCGATCGACGGGGACCGCTCCACCACCCCGCCGGCGGGTAGCGCCACGTGAATCGGCGAAAGCGGCGATTACCCTTGTCAACACGAAGTAACGTCCGCTGTTAAGGACGAGCTCCTCCGAGCATCGTCGGCTGTGTGTCAGCGCTTCGCCCTGCTTCTGGAGGCATTGTGAACAAGCTCGCCCTCGCGGTTCTGGCCGCCACCACCCTGACCCTCACCGCGTGTGGCGGCGGCGGAAACGACGCGGTGTCGGCCTCGGGCGGCGACATACGGACCCCGGATGAGACCAGCCGCTGCACCGAGGACATGGCCGGCGGCACCATCACCATGGGCGAGTACGTCATGCTCCCCTCGTTTTCCCCCGGCCAGGGCCACTACGGGCTGCGGGGCGGCGCGCAGTCCGCCGCTATCTACGACCGACTCATGCGCTGGAACCCCGATACGGCCGAGTTCGAGCCCAAGCTCGCCGAGTCGCTCGAGGCGAATGAGGACAACACGGTCTGGACCCTGAAGCTCCGGGACGGCGTGACGTTCTCCAACGGCGATCCGCTCACCGCGGACGATGTGAAGTTCACCGTTGACCTTCACAAGGACCCCTCGACCGCGTCAACGGCCAAAACGGATGTCGACGAGATCGAGACCGTTCGCGTCCTCGACCCGCTGACCGTGGAGTTCGTCCTGGGTGAGCCGTGGGCGGGCTTCCCCTTCGCACTGACCCGCTCCGCCGGCGAGGTGATCCCCGAGGAGGCGTACACCGAAGTCGGCGCCGAGGAGTGGGCCGAGAACCCGATCGGCGCCGGCGCGTACGTCATGGCCAGCAACACCCCCGGCCAGGAAGTCGTCCTGGAACCCAACCCCACGTACTACGGCGGCCCGGTCTGCCCCACCCTGCGCTTCATCTCCATCCCGGGGTCCCAGGCGACCCTCGAGTCGTTCCAGAACGGCGAGATCCAGGTGGGGTATCTGCGAGGCGCCCAGTTCATCAATGACGCCACGCAGGACGACGAGCAGGGGTTCCTCAGCGTGATCAGCTCCGGTCGAGCGATCGTCATGAACAACGGCGCCGCCGGCTACGACGGCGTCTTCACCGACGAGCGGGCGCGCAAGGCCGTGGCACACGCGCTCGATAGAGACCTGATCAACGACCGGCTCACCGGCGGCCTCGGACAGCCGACCTCGGCGCTACTGGCCGAATCCTCCCGCTTCTACGACGGACAACAGGGCCCCGGGTACGACGCGGAGCTCGCTGCCGAACTGGTCGAGGAGCTCAAGGCGGAGGGAGACTGGAACGGCGACGTGACGCTGCTGACCAACACCAGCCCCGAGAACATCGAGACCGGCGTGATCATCAAGGCGATGCTCGATGCCGTGGGATTCAACGTCACCCTCGAGAACGTTCCCCAGTCGCAACAGGCCGCACGCCTGTTCGGGCACGACTACGAGATGACCATCGGCGGCCTCAACCCCTCAGACGCCGACCCCTCGGCGAGCTTCACCGCCTACGTCACACCCGGCGGGCCCACCAACAACAGTGGCGTCGACAATGCCGAACTCGCCGAGGCGGGACGCGACCTCAAAACCGCCACAGGCCTGGACGAGCAGATTGCTGCGCTCAACCGGTTCCAGGAGATCCACAACCAGGTCATGCCGTTCACGATCTTCGCCAACGCCGAGGAGTACGTGGCCGTGGACGAGAAGGTCAAGGGCGTGGCCCCCACGTCCTCGGGCGTCATGCTCTTCGACGGGGCCTACATCGAGAACCCGTGAGCCGACTGACCACGGGTCATTCGTCTGTCGGTGGCTGGAGCGCAGGAAACCAAATGTCGGCGAGAACCTCGGCGACTGAACGCTCGGGACCGTCGCCCGCGTAGTCGATGGTTCCCTGGACCTCTGCTCGCGTGAAGTAGCGCTCCAGCTGGGTCACCAGCAACTCGACCCGAAACCTGGCCTCGCCGTGCCGGGCACGTGGCCAACGGTTGAGGTACTGCGGCATCGCGTCGGTGAGTTCCTGGATGGAGTGGCGACCGATCGCCTGGAATTCGGGCTCCGCGGCCAGCGCCTGGTCCCACGTGGGAAGAATCTCGCGGTTCCGTGCGAACCAGTCCAGCGCCCGGTCCACCCATGCCACGAACTCGACATGCTCACCGGTGAGCAGAACTGCATCCAGGTCCCGGTACACCTCCTTGGCGCGGTACTCGGTGGTCTCCGCACTGATGCTCGCGAGCAAGTCCATCTTGTTCTTGAAGTGCAGGTAGAAGGTGGCCCGGCTGCAGCCGACGGCCCGCGTGATGTCGTCGATCGTCACGTTCGGGTAGCTACGGGCGACGAACAGTTGTCGTCCGTGGTCCAGCAATGCCCTGCGCGTGTGGCGCTTCTGTTCGTCGCGCAGATTCGGCGCAGCGGGCCGCCCGGCCCCGTCTCTCGTCTCCACTGTCGTGCACCCTTCGCGAGCAGTCTCCGGCAGTTGAAGCCTACGGCCGTTCTCGCACGACACCTCAACAACTCACTAGACATAGCGTCAGTGAGGCGTACAGTATGACCCGGATCACAAACCGGCTGGTGCGGGGGCATGCCCCGATCACATTTCGGTCGCCGCCACACAGCCCTTCGACATGGCGAAAAGGACACCATTGTGACCAGCGCATCGAGTTCCTTCACCCCGGCGTTCGCCGGCAACAACGCGTCGGACAAGACCGTATGCATCATCGGCGCGGGCTGCTCCGGCATCACCACCGCCAAGCGCCTCAAGGACTACGGCATCGCCTTTGACTGCTTCGAGACCTCCGACGATGTGGGCGGCAACTGGTACTACAACAACCCCAACGGAATGTCCTCGGCATACCAGTCCCTTCACATCGACACCTCCACCACCCGGCTGGAGTTCGAAGACTTCCCCGCCCCTAATCACTGGCCCCACTTTCCCCACCACACCCTGATGCACCAGTACTTCCGCGATTACGTGGACCACTTCGGCCTCCGGGAGTCCATCACGTTCAACACCCGCGTCGAGAACGCCGAACGGCGTCCCGGCGGGGGGTGGGACATCACCCTGTCCACCGGGGAAACCCGCACGTACGACGCTCTCGTCGTGGCAAACGGGCACCACTGGAACCCGCACACCCCGGATTACCCCGGCACCTTCGACGGGGCGATCATTCACAGTCACGAGTACCGGTCCCCGACGGACCCGGTCGACATGCACGGCAGTCGCGTGATGGTGGTGGGCATGGGGAATTCCGGCCTCGACATCGCCTCCGAGCTGTCCAGCCGTACCGTCGCCGAGCACGTGTGGGTATCCGCACGGCGTGGCGTGTGGGTGCTGTCCAAGTATCGGGGCGGCAAGCCGGCGGACAAGATGATGATGCCGCCATGGATGCCCAAGAAACTGGGACTGAAGATCTCCCGTCGAGCGATCCGCAAGGGCATCGGCAACATGGAGGACTATGGTCTCCCAGCGCCTGATCACGAACCGCTCGCCGCACACCCGTCGGTGAGCATCGACTTCCTGGAGAAGTCCGGTTCCGGAGACCTGACCTGTGTACCCGCCATCGAACGCTTCGACGGTGACGCGGTGATCCTCACCGACGGCCAACGCATCACGGTGGACGCGATCGTCTTTGCCACCGGCTACACGATGTCCTTCCCCTTCTTCGACGACCGGGAGCTCCACCCCGACTCCGAGCACCGGTACCCGTTGTTCAAGCGCATCATCAAGCCCGGCGTCGACGACCTGTACTACGCGGGCCTCGCGCAGTCGTCCCCCACGATCGTCAACCTGGCCGAACAACAGAGCAAACTCATTGCCCGGCACTTGGTCGGCGAGTACCAGCTCCCCTCCGTGGCGGAGATGACCGAGAAGATCGTCCACGACGAGGACAAGCATCTGGGCCAGTACTACAACGCCCGCAGGCACACCATCCAGATCGACTTCGCCCGATATACCAGGGATCTCCTCGCCGAGATCGACGCTGGCGAGCACCGCGCCCGAGGGCAGGTGCCTCCGCGACCGACCCTCGCGCGGCGACTTCTGGACAAGGCGGGTGTGCAATGACGGGTGCCGCAGTGGAGGGGACATGCACCCCACGGTTCCGGGCGGTGCGAGAGATGTTCACTAGCAGAATCGAGGGCGGCGAGGAGCTGGGCGCGTCGCTGTGCGTGATGCAGGGCGAGGACGTGGTCGTGGACCTGTGGGGTGGGACGGCGGACGCCGCGTCGTCGCGTCCGTGGGAGAAGGACACGGTGGCCAACACCTACTCGTTGACCAAGACCATGACGGCCCTGGCGGCGCTGGTTCTCATCGATCGAGATCTTCTTGACCCCGATGCCGCCGTTGCCGACTACTGGCCGGAGTTCGCCGCCGCCGGAAAGGGTCGAGGCAACGGCGGACGGGTCGACAAGGGCACCGTTCTGGTGCGCCACGTTCTCGGCCACACCAGTGGTCTCGCCGGCTGGACCCACCCGGTCCGCATCGAGGACGTCTACGACACCTCCGCCGCAGCAGCATTGCTCGCCGCACAGGAGCCGTGGTGGACGCCAGGCGACGGTTCCGGGTACCACGCGATCTCTTTCGGCACCCTCGTGGGCGAACTGGTGGAGCGCATCACCGGAATGTCGCTGGGTGACTTCTTTGCAAAGGAGATCGCCGGACCGTTGGAGGCCGACTACTGGATCGGCGCGCCGCCGACGCTGCTCGACGCTCCCGAGCGGATAGCGACCATGGTCGCGCCACCGCCGACCGGATTCGACCTGACCTCCCTTCCTGCCGAGAACATCACCCGCCGCACGTTGACCAATCCGGCGTTCAGTCCTGACCTGACGACCGACCCTGACTTCCTTGCGGCTGAACTCGGTGCGGTGAACGGGCAGGGACATGCCCGGTCCGTGGCCAGGATCCAGTCGATCCTCACCTGCGCGGGCACGGTAGACGGTCACCGGTTCGTCTCACCAACGACAATCGACCGCATCGTCGAGACGCAAGCCGACGGCACAGACCGGGTTCTCGGCGCCCCGATCCGCTTCGGGCTCGGGTGGGCACTACCGAGCGCGTCCATGCCCGGGGTGCCTTCGGGCAGGGTGTGCTGGTGGACCGGATACGGCGGCTCGGTCGTCACGGCGGACCTGGACCGCGGGATCACCGTCGCCTATGTGATGAACAAGATGTCGCCCGAGCTCGTCGGGGCCGCGCGACCGAACGACTACCTCGAGGCGATCTACTCAGCGGTGTGACGATCTCACGTCTGATCATGCCGTTCCGGTCAGTGGTCCCCGGGGCGGGAATGTCACCGCTTGGTGTGGACCCCGGGGGTCGACGACGATAACGCGGCGGCGATGTCTGAATGACATCCGGCGTCGTTCACGCACGCTCCGAGGACGCGTGAACGATGTCAGGATGACCGGTATGGCTCAACGACGGTCACGCCTGGTCGCCGTTGTCGTCGTCGTCCTCCTCACCGGACTCGTCGCGGCGGTCCTGGTCTACTCCGGCGTCCGGCAAAGCACGGTCGTCGTGGACGCCGAACCCACCGACCGGGTGGTCTCCGAGGGGCTCTTCGGCGCCAACCACCGGCACCCGTTCGGCACGTTCACCCCCGACCGCGAGCCGCAGCAGGGACTCGTCGACAGCGCCCGATCCGCGGGGATCAGCATGCTGCGCTATCCCGGCGGCACGGTGGCCAACACCTTCCGGTGGAAACGGGCGATCGGGCCGCGTGAGGACCGCGGCTGCCAGACCGGCGGCGGCGACGGTGCCCCGCTGGACAGCACCATCGGGCCCGACGAGCACATGGCGCTGGTCGAGCAGATGGGCGCCGAGACCACGATGGTGGTGAACTTCGCCACCGCCACCCCGCAGGAGGCGGCGGACTGGGTGAGCTACATGAACGCCCCCGTCGGCACCAGCCCCTGGGCGGACCTGCGGGCAGAGCACGGCCACCCCGAACCGTACGGGGTGACGTGGTGGGAGGTCGGCAACGAGCCCGATGTGGGCGACCAGGCCTACTGGATGGAACAGGACGCCTCGATCCTGCCCGGCGAACACCCCGAGCGCGCCCACAAGTACGCCTTCGGCGGGACGACCGAGTTCACCGATCAACGCCACAGCGCTCGCCGCGCGGGGCCGCCAAAGGCCGGAACGCGCACCTGGATCCGCGACCCCGACACGGGCGGGTAAGCGCGGCTGACCAAGGCCGGGCGAGATGGGCAGGTGTCACCGACCGAGTAGAAAATGACGACGACGACAACCTCGCCCCCGACAGCGGTGAGAAAGCTCTGAATCTCACCGCATCTCTGGCGCTATCCGACCGAGTTCATACAGCTCCGCACGCAGGCTCGCACGACGTTCGCGCATCGGCCGCCACGAAGCTGAACAGTCGACCGCCCACGCTGAGGATCCGGAATCGCGGACGCCACTGGCCGACGGTCACGCCACCGACAGAGAGTCGGCTCAGCCGGTCGACCGCGTGGTTCCACACGATGGCCTCCAGGCCGTCGCCGTTCAACTCGACCAACCCGTCGGGGCGAATCCGTACGAACACGTCGTGGAGCGGTTGATCCGCTTCGATCGATTTCCGGGCCTGGATGAAGTGCACTCGGTGGCCGGCGCGGTAGGACCCGCACGCGCCTCCCGCGGATGACAAGGGTTCGTGTGACATTGGGGGCGGCTCCTTACTGGAAGCCTCCGGCTGGAGGCGCTCTTGCCAAGTACCGGCCGGTACCGGGCCGCTTCGTCATCCGGGCCACCCGTGAACGCGGGGTTGGCGCACCGCCCAGCCGGAGCCTCGGGACGGCAACTCATGAAGCACGGCCACCATAACCGCGCACTACGACACCATCGTCTGAACGCAGGGACGCGCTGGTCGACGTCAACGACAGGCGAGCTCCGGTCCGCCATGGAGTGAACCTCCCTGGATCTGTCGGAGGGTTCCGATCTAACAAGGAAGACTGGAACCCATGTCGGGTCCCTGATGGGAGTGAACCCGGCGACCCTGCGGAACTGGATCGAGGCGGGATCTCACCCTTCGTCGCCGGAGTCGACCGCCGAGTCCGCGGAAGTCCGGCGACTCAAGCGGGAGAACGTCGAGCTGCGCCGGGCGAATGAGATTCTCAAGAACGCGTCGGCGTTGTCGCAGCGGCGGAGCTCGACCGCAGACTTACCTGATCGCCCGTCTACATCGACGTCCGCAAGGGACGATTCGGGGTCGAGCAGATTTGCCGCGTGCGCACCGAGCACGGCATCGGAGATCTCCGGAGAGCACCTAATACGCCCGCTCGGCCGCGCCGTCCACAGAGGTCGAGCTGGATGACGCGTACGCCGCCCACGAAGTGTTCTGCCTGTTCCACTACCAGCGCGGCCTGTACGGGGTGCTCGGGGCTGTGGCACAGCCTGCGCCGGCGGGGTCGCGACGTCGGACGGGACCAGGTCGCCCGCCTGATGCGCATCTGCGGCATTGTGCGGGGTAAGCGGCGCACGATCACGACAGAGTCGGATCCCTCGGCGGATCGGCATCCCGATCTGACCTGAGTTCCACAAGTTGACGGCGATTCATGGCTCGGGCGGGCGAATTGGCCTGGTAACAGCGTTGGGAGCCTGAGTTGCGGGGCACTAATCGGGTGGTGATTGGGCGCCACCGGACCATGATTACCGCCAGCTACAAAGCTCTACCAGGCCTCGACGCGTTGGAACTTCCGCACCAAGCGCGGGTTCAAGGTGCTACGAGCAATCTCCGCCGCTCCTCATCGGCCGAAAAATTGTCGGACACGCGCCGCTGGCATGCTGTCGGGCAGCCGGTGCCCCCGCTGCGTGGTCGAGCCCGCTAAACGTTGCTGCGAAGCTGACCTGCACGAACATGCACTCATCCCTGAGAACTCACTGTTCGGCGTTGTCAGTAGTGCCCCATAGAGTGGTGTAACTCGGTGGCCGAGATCGTCAGCAACGCCCGTGTCGTTGACGGATGTAGAGCGGCCACCGCGTGATCCTTCGAGTCAACCTTCCACAGAATCCTCGAGGAACCACAACGATGACCGCACCTCACATTGTCGACCCCGCCGGCCTGCTTGGCCAAGCCCTCGCCGACGCATCCCCGGATCTCATGCGCGAGCTGCTGCAGACCATGATCAACGCCCTGCTCTCGGCCGACGCCGACAGCGTCTGCGGCGCCGAATGGAACGCCCGCACCGCCGAGCGCACCAACCGCCGCAACGGTTACCGCCACCGCCCCCTGGACACTCGGGTCGGCACCGTCGACGTCGCCGTCCCGAAGCTGCGCTCGGGTTCCTACTTCCCGGAGTGGCTGCTCGAGCGCCGCAAGCGAGCCGAGTCCGCGCTGATCACGGTCGTGGCGGACTGCTACCTCGCCGGGGTCTCCACCCGCCGGATGGACAAGCTGGTCAAGACCCTGGGCATCGACTCACTGTCCAAGTCCCAGGTCTCGCGCATGGCCGCCGACCTGGACGAGCAGGTCGCCGCGTTCCGCCACCGGCACCTGGACGAGGCTGGCCCGTTCACCTTCGTCACCGCCGACGCGCTGACGATAAAGGTCCGAGAGAACAAGCAGGTCGTCAAGGCCTCGGTCCTGCTGGCCACCGGCACAGGCGGCGACGGCCACCGCGAAGTCCTCGGCATGCAGGTCGCCACCAGCGAGACCAAATCGTCGTGGAACACCTTCTTCGCCGACCTCGTGGCCCGCGGCCTGGGCGGCGTTCGGCTGGTGACCTCCGACGCCCACGCCGGGCTCGTCGAGGCGATCGCGGCGAACCTGCCCGGAGCCGCCTGGCAGCGCTGCCGCACCCACTACGCCGCCAACCTCATGGCCGTGTGCCCCAAGTCCATGTGGCCTGCAGTGAAGGCGATGCTGCACAGCGTGTATGACCAACCCACCGCCACCGCGGTGCATGAGCGGTTCGACCGGCTCCTGGAGTACACCGACGGACGACTGCCTGAGGTCGCCGACCACCTCGGGGACGCCCGGGAGGACCTGCTCGCCTTCACCGGTTTCCCGGACGACGTCTGGCGACAGATCTGGTCCAACAACCCCACCGAGCGGCTCAACCGCGAGATCCGCCGCCGCACGGACGTCGTGGGCATCTTCCCCAACCGTGATGCCATCGTCCGCCTCATCGGCGCCGTGCTGGCCGAGCAGACCGACGAATGGGCCGAAGGCCGCCGCTACCTCGGCCTCGAAGTCCTCAGCCGCTGCAGACTCACACTGACCACCAACCCCCACACCAGCTCTCAAGCGGAGGCGACCGCCGATCCACTGATGCAACTACCCGCCTGACCTCCAGCGAAGGATCAGAAACGAGTTACACCACTACTAGGGGCTTGACCAACGCGAATGCACCCTGATGTTGGCGTTCCCCGACCGGTCGCTACTGCGACGCCGCTCTCGGGTGTATCGCCCGTGCTGACTACCGCCGAACCCCGATCACGGATGACGTTCACGCCTGAGCGGACTGGCATGCGGACGGCCGCACACCCAACTCACCTGAACCGAACCCCGGCACCCTTCTGTAGCCACTATGCTTCCCCCGTTCCACTCCAATCCCTAAGGAGCCTCGAGTGCCGCCCAAGATCCTCTTCCTTCATGGCGTCGGCAGCGGCGAGGCGGAGCGGACGTGGCTGGATGGCCTGAATCGGGGCCTGTCGACCCTGAACGTGGATCCGGTCCCAGCGGATCAGGTGATCGCCCCGGAATACGCCTGGTTGCTCTCCGCCGACATCGACAGGGTTAAGGCCCCAGACAACACGTACAAGGTGAAGAAGGACACAGCCGAGCGACGCGTGTTCTTCCGACGTCAGTCCCGTATCGAGCGGCTTCTCACCCCGAAGAATCTCGCCGACAAGGCGGGCCTGAGGACGTGGCCGGATGCCGTCATCGAGCCACTTCAGAACGCGGCGATCGCCTCCAAGCTGGGGATGCTCAGGCAGGTGAGCAACTACATGAAGCAGGAGGCCCTGCGGTCGGCGATTCTCCGGCAGGTGTTGAAGGACGTCCCTAAGTCCGGCGAGTTGATCCTCATCGGGCACAGCCTGGGAAGCATCGTCGCGATCGACCTCATCGACCACCTGCCGCCGGATTTGAAGGTGTCGCGATTTCTCACCATCGGAAGCCCAGCTGGTTCCGAGGTCGTGCACAAGGGCCACGACAAGTTGCTCAAAAGATTCCCATACGCACGGGTGAACGACTGGTCCAACATCTACTCGACCAACGATCCGGTGACCGCGGGCCGCGGGCTGGCGTCGACGTTCAAGGCCGCCCAGGATTTTCGGATCCGCATCCCCAGGACCACGGACAACATCCTGGCGCACAAGTCAGAGCATTATCTGGAGCACCCGGCGGTGGCGACGCTCATCGCCGACGCGCTGTGCCCACCAGACGAGGCAGCTACCACTGACATCGACTTTTGTGCTCGGCTGGACGACACGGACTTCGACGCCCTTCTTACGTTGCGTTTCGCGGACCGGGTCAGAGAACGGATTGCGGATACAAAGGGGGTGGGCAATGCCGACGAGGCGGCCACCCGCTTCAAGGACGCCTTGGACGTCCTCAAGGATCAATTCGTCGAATCGGCCGTTGAGCGCCGGGGCGGGGTGGCTGGTCTTCCACAGGAGATGGCAGCGGTCCGGCGCGGAGAGGTCCCGTCGATCAAGCGGTGTCTGGAGATCGGAGACGCGGTGCGCCGCACGGTTACGCTGGCCTACTCCAACCTCGTGGACCCGTTCGAGATCGAGGTAGGAAGCGCGGTCATCGAGGCAATTCCCGACTTCTTCGCCGACCTCGGGTTCATCAAGCAACAAGGTCGCGAGGTGGAGAAGGCAATCGAAGAGGTCACCAAGGCGATCGCGGAAGCCGCCAAGCCGGCGTCCGGGCCATGGGCGGGCCGCACCGCGGTGGCCGCGGCGGGCGTAGCCATCGTGGCAATGGGCCCGATCGGGATTCTCGGTATGGCAGGTGGGCTGACCTTGCTAACGGGCCTGGCCGGGACTGGATCTGCCGCTGCGGCGACTGCGGCGACGTTGCGGCCGGGGACACCCGCGCGGATGGACGACCCGCGGGATCTCGCGATGCGCGTTGCGATCTCCGCCGCGTTGCGCCGCCTTGAGGAGCCAGCAGACCCGGACCTGTGGAACATGCTGACCGACGCGGAGACCCTCGCCTCCGACTCGATCAATCGCCTCGCCGAATTCAGCGATCCGTCATCGCTCCGTCTGAGGCAGCAGCAGCATCTCCTCGCCGCGATCGGGGCACTGATCGCCTTTGCGCAGAAAAATGGACTGGTGAGCGAAGCGGTTGAGAGTTGACGGCCATGAGGTCGCGGACTTCGGTTCCAGTCTTGGGAACAATGGGCCGTGGTGGGGCGCCGGGGTGAATAGTTGACGACGGCAAGTTGCCCAGTGGCGGATTGGATGGCGGTCACTCGCGCGGGTCGGAGGTTCGCCCCGACTCACTCTTGGATTGTGAGATCGTCAGCCGCAGAAGACATATCCACGTTGACCATCTTCTGCCGGAGTTGGGTCGCGACTATGGCCGCGCGCAGGTCTGGGTCGATATCGACCACATGCAACTCAACGCCGAAGACACCGGCGGCATGCTTGACCCAACCGGTAATTGACGACCGTGCTTCCTCACTCGCGAATACGATAATTGGTCGCACGTCGGTGTAGTCCGGTTCTCGACGATGTAGCGCGAGCTTCAGCACATCCTGGGCGATCTTCTTCAGCTGGCCGCCTTTCAGCGTTCCCTGTCGAGCGTATGCCTCCACCGCAACCTTTCCGTCCTCGCTCTGGGCGTCGAGATGAATGCGCACTCCCCCATCCAACGGCAAGGTTCCACCACTGACTAGGGTCACGCCGAGCTTGGCCGCCAGGGCACCGATGATTGCGGTCTCGGCCTCTCGCTGGATCGCGGAGTCGCTCTGATGGGGGGTCACGAACGCCAAGTTACAGCCAGCGGCGGCAGGAAGGTGCGGAGCGGAGCGGAACGCTCATCGGCTCCGGACCTCCACCCGCGGCATCACCGCACGCATGGACCTGCCAGCCTCGTGGTACTGGATCTCGGTCTTTTCGTGCTCGTCGGTGGTCACCTCGAGGTCGTCGTCCTTGAGCGCCAGGTAGCCGACGATCTCGGCCGCCCCGTGCTGCAGGGGGTACATAGTGACGATGTCCTCCAGGCGGGCGGTGCCGCGGACCGGGATCAGCGCCCGGATGCGGGAGGCCAGGCGTGCGGGGTCGACGACGACCTGGTCTGTCAGCACCGAGGTGTCGACGTCCTCGGTGTCGACAGGATCGAGCAGGCTGTTGACCTCCGCGGCGGGCCGGGCGGTGAACAGCGGACGATCCGTGGGCAGGGCGACATCGAGGGCAGTCTCCTCCAGCTCCAGTCCGAGGTCGGGCAGCTCGCCCTCGCGGACCTGCAGCGCCGACGTCTCGATCTGGCGCACCAGGTCCAGCACCCGGCGGTTCTCCAGCCACACCTGGTCATCGGTGAAGCGGCGAAGCTGCTCGGAGATGTTGCGGACCGTCTGCTGGGTGCGCTCCGCGGCCTCCGCCCAGCCGTGGTGCACGGTGCGCAGGCGCCGGTCCGCGCCGAGCTCGTCGATGCCGGTGAGGCGCTCGAGCAGCATGGACAGCTCCTCCTGTCCCGAGGTGGACAGCAGCAGGTCGTAGAAGGCCTGGAAGCTGCGGCCCTGGTCGGAGGAGTCGATCATGCTGCGGCCGTGGACGAGCTCGGCCAGCAGCTCGCCCTTGCTGCCCTGCCACGTGGCGACGCGCTCGCGCGCCGAGCGGTCCAGGGCGCGGAAGTTCTCCTCCACCTGGCGGAAGTCGGCCAGCAGCTCGCGGGCGGTGGTGGCGAACTGCTGGTAACGCTCGCGGACCGCGGTGCGGTCCAGCAGGCCGGAGTCCGGGTCCTGGCGGAGCTGGTCGATCTCGCGCTCGATGTCCTGCTTGCGGCGCTCGAGCTGGTCCAGGCGCTTGGCGGGGTCGGACTCCGTGCCCTGCGCGATCTGACGCAGCAGGCCCACCGCGGTCTGCAGGCGCGACTCGGTGCCCACGAACGAGGTCTCGGACAGGCCCTGCACCCAGGCGTAGGCCTTCTCCAGGGCCGGGGTGGCGTCGTAGTGGATCTCGTCGGCGCCCAGCGGGTAGAAGCGACGCAGGAAGCCCGCCTCCGGGCCGGCCCAGTCCGCCAGATACTCCGCGGCCGCGCGCAGGAACCGCGGGTTCTCCGGATCCTGGGCGTTGACGGCGTAAAGCTGATCGTCCAGCGCCGCCACCATCTCCCCCTCGGAGCTGGCGCCCCGGCCCTCCTCCACGAAGAACCGGCCCAGCACCGCGAGCAGCAGCGGCGCGTGCGCGGCGCGCAGCATCCGCCAGGCGGGATGCCGCTCGCGCAGCGCCTGGATCTGCGCGTACTCCACGTGTTGGGCTCCTCGAGGTGGGCGGACTGTCGGTGACGGCGGCTCGTGCGCCGAGGGGACAGTCTAGGAACGGGGGGCGAGGGGATCGCGGCGGGGCGAATGTTGTCTCCTCCTGGCAACCTCGACGATCGTCGTGGGGGCGTCCTCCCCGCGCGCCCGCTTCGGCTGCGCGTGCTGCGCGTACTGCGCGCGTCGCAGATGGTCATGATTCCCGTCGCCGCCATCGGCATCCTGATGGCGCTGCGGGTGCACCGCACCGGTACCCTGCTGCCCCTGACCTGCTAGCGGCTGTGCGCGAGCCTCGTAGCGCCGCTCGTGCCTCCCTGCGGACCAGGCTGGCCAGCACCTGGGCACTGGTGATCTCGGAGGTGTCGGGCCTTGGGTACGTCTGGCCTTCTCCGTCCTCGCGCCCCCATCCATGGAGCGGGAACACGCTGGTCTATTACCCCAACGACGTAGTGACGCAGAGCGCCGACGGGTAGGCAGCGTTGCTCCCCCCGGCAGTGAGCCTGGGCCTGGACCTGTCCGCTGCCGATGGCCGCGCGAAGCGCACGATGCCAGCAGGACACGACCCGGCGGCGAGCGTCGTGCCTCGCGGAACCTAGACTTGGCCACGCGAAAGCTGTTGTTTGGGGACCCCGCAACTTCGCAGCAACCGAGGCGCTAGTAGTCCAAATCACCAGACCGGCTGCGAGACTGACGGGCCATTCAACCAGCGCAACGCCTCCCTCCAGCAACGCTTCAGGACGTTCGCACCCCCAGAAGACAAAGCGCACTACGAAGCGGTCTATCACCTAGTTCGCACAGGACACTCAGACGGCGACTACGTTCAACGTCCCACGCTAGCCACTGTTGACAACTCACCGATGCGAGTCTTCTTCGGCGCCGGTGGCGTCAAGTCCACCCGCGCGCTGCTCACTCGGACAGCAGTGTCAACTGTCAAGAGCGCAGCGATTCAGCTGGCCAAGTACGCATGCCTCCACACCGAAAGGTCTCGCTCGGGTTCTCTCAGAGGCCTCGTCTAGGGCGCCTAGGACTCGCCGTCCATCCCCGCCCGCACCTCTACAACTCGGCCCACCGACACCTCCGCTAACAGGTCGGCCAGAGTCTCGTTCCCGTCAAGCCTGCGCGCGATCTCTCTCACCCCCACTTCCGCCAAGCGCTCAGCTGTCGCAAACGGACGAGACGGATCACCCAAACTGAGGATCTCTAACAAATCACGAATGGACCGACCAGCTTCCAACGTCCCCAGGGCACTGAACTTCGTAACGTATCCTCCTTTTGGAGCATCGGCCAAGTCTAGACCCGCCCCGATCGCGTAGGCGATGGCGAAACGATACGCATCTTGCTGGCTTCCAGCGAAGTCCGAGGCGGCAATCCGAGCGATCGCCTGATTCGCCTCTTCCGTAAGGCCTATCTGCTGCTTGTCGTCCTTTTCTGCCGACGTGCTCATTGAGTCCTCTCGATCGCAGCTTCCTCAGGATTACTATTCGGCCGAAAGATGCGATAAGCTTGGCCAACTCGGTTGCCCATAATCGCCTGAGACTGCTCAATAGTAAGTTCGCCGGATTGAACCAAGAGAATAGCCTGGCTTCCGAGGTCGGGAATCCAGTTGTTAAGCACATTCTCTCGATGCTCCAAATCCAACCGAGCGAGCGGGCTATCAAGAACGACTGGACCGCCACGAACAGCAGCACGCTTAAGTGCGCCGATTAGCGACAACGCAATGAGTTGCCGACCGCCCTCACTGGTAGCCATCTTCGGACCACCTTGGCCGACCAAATCGACCCTGTAATCGGGCGAAATAGTAATGCCCTTGTACCCAGCCGAATCACGAATCAAGTTCATGAACATGGAAGTTGCCGTCAACTCGACTTCCTCGCGGGTACGTTCCTTGTAACGCTCGATCGTGTGCGCCACCAAGTGCCAAGCGTAGTCGAAGAAGTATGCCTCCGCCGCGAGAGCGGGACTTCCGTTGCCGAGCTTCCGGAGAGAGTTTGCCAGTTTGCTTTGCTCGCCAGCAATTTTCTTCTCTTCACCGAAAAATTTGCTTAGACGAGTACGATACCCCGCAATCGCCCGCTCTAATTGATCCTGATCATGACCCATCTGCCGAATTGCGGCAGCATCGTTGTCTTTCAGTCGGTCCTTTATCGTTCCCAACCGACGCCTACGATCATATTGATCACTCAGAACCTTGTTCAGCCGACCATACTTGTCGATATAAGTCGACACTGTCTGCGTGTCGATAAGCTCGCGAATCCGCCTCTCTAAAGGCAGGTCGGGGCCGTCGCCGACCCCAGCCGCTAACGCCTCAAGTTGAAACTCTGCGTCTTTAAGCTGCTCAAGGGTCTCGGCACTAGGAGACGGCAGCTCCTGATTACAAGTCGGACATTGCCCACCTGCGATCTGCTTTCGCAGCAGTTCTGCACGACTACGCGCAGTTTGCAGCTCCTTTTGGGAGTTTGTCGCAGCATCGTTCCGCTGCTTCACCGTCTCAAGTGCGATACTCAGACGTTGGCTAGCCGGGGCCAGCCACCCCCGGGCAAGAAGATCGGCCATTTCGCCGCGCAGTTTGGCTTCTTCTGCGTCACCGTCTTTGATCTGAACCTGTAGCGTCTCCATCTCGCGGGCATCCGCTTTTAGATCGTCTACCGCCGCGATCCGCTCCTGCGTTTCTCGCAGGTTACGTTCCGCCTGCTGCAGAGATTCATTTATTTCCCGCCGGTCTTTTTCTAAGCTCTCCTGCTTTGACTTCAGCTCTTTCAACTTGCGCTTCGCATTGTCTGCGACGTCTTTATCTCTCATCGCCTTAGACTGGCGAACCAACGCATCCTGACGCATCACATCGATATCATCACGTGCGAGTTGGAGCGCGGGTATGCCGAGGACACTTTCGATACTCCCGCGTAACAGCCCGCGCTGGCGGTCCGAGTTCAACCGGTCGTAGAATTGCTGAAGCAACTCCCCGTCGAAAAGAAAGAACTCGGAGATCTGCGGATGCAGAAGACGGCCTATTTCGGCCTCAATTGAAACCGGCTGAACGACCGACGAGTCAATACGCAAGTCCGCCGTCACGCGAGGAGTCTGATCGCCGTCAAAAACGGCTGTCCTCGTCAGATGGTACTTCTGCCCATTCGCACTAAACTTGATGGAAACTTGCATGTTCGTTTCGCCGTCGGCCCGCGCCGGGCGGTTCATATATTCCGAGAGCCCGCGCACAGACTCTGCAGGGCTTTTACCAGCTACGGTCGCCCCATAGAGGCACCAGCGAAGAGCCCGGAACAAGCGGGTCTTACCCATTGTGTTTTCGCCGTGGAAAACCACGATCGGAGACTCCGGCTCAACCGACAGACTTAGCGAGTCGATATTTCTGTACGGACCGAAGTTCTTTAGACTCAGACTCTCAAATTGAAGCGTCATTGCTCTTCAACTCCAATCGGGCAAGGATACGGCCACTTACATGCTCCTGGAGCGCGCGCAACTCACGTTTGAACTTCGAACGATCTTCGTCGAACTGGTACCGCCACGCCAGCCTGACGATCTCCTCGTAATCCGCCTCCTCGAAAGAGTCCATCGCCGTGCCGAACTTAGACCTGCTGGACGTCGCGGCGACTTCACGCAGCGCGGCTAAAGCACCCTCGCGTGCATGCGATGCTTCCGTGTTCTCGTCTGACAAGACTCAGTCACCTTCCTCGTCGACTGACAGGTTGTCAGGCAACTCTATCGGATCTTTACTTAACGCAACCATCGTTTTCAACCGCTCCTTCGCGCCCGGGTTACGGGCCAGTCGCACAAACTCTAGAGCTCGACGAGCCTCGTTCTTAGTGAGCGCGCCGCCGATTCGATCCACGAGCATCAAGTCGTGGACCTCTGCGCTAACTTTTCCGCTGGCCGGTGCTCGCCGTAGAACTCGACCGCGGCGTTGAATGTACTCGCGCTCGACCGTGGAGCTGGCCAAGATTAGCGCATGATCAGTCACCGGCACATCGATGCCTTCATCCAAGCACCTAATCGCGACCACGATACCGCCATGCTCACTGAGACTGCGGATCACCGCCTCGCGGTCGCTAGACATACCCGCATAAAACTCAAGTGCAGGCAGGCCCGCGTCTTGGCAACCGCTAACTACAGCGCCTAGCTGCGCCTTGTCATCACAATAGACGAGCCACCTATCGCCAGCCCTGTACTCTTCTACCAAAATTCGTACTGCAGCGGGCACCTTCTGCCGCGCTTGTTTCAACACCCTTGCACGCTTGATCAATAACATCTGCAGGAATTCGTCGGGTTCCGACGCAGAGCTACTTCTGGCGATCATCTGGCTAATCCGCTTAGTTAGCTCTTCGTACTGGGTCTGTTCGTCTTCGTCGAGCGACACCTCGTGCAATCTATAGTCGTAAGGGACCAACAGGCCGAGCAGGAGGGCCTCTGCTAGGCCGATAACCGGAGACAGAACAGAGCCGAAATAATCGAGAAGTCGCTTTGTGCCGTCTTCGTCAAACTGGCGACGGAAAGTGGCACTTAGCCCCAGAGTGGCACCCGCCGCGGTCTTTTCCAGCGACGTGATCATATTATGACTGCCGGCACGGTGCATCTCGTCGGCAACTATCATTAGATGAGCGCCGTCTCTCAGGCGCTTTTGGAAATCGCCAGACGAAAATGTAGCGTTCGTAGCCACAACAATACGTCGCGAGCCCGCGGCATTAACGCGGCCAGTGAAGATCGGGAGCATCTGCATCCAGTCAACTTTGCTAGCTCCTGCCCCCGCGGGAAGAATACGCGCGTCGCTCAGCTCTAGCTCGATCTCGGTAATCCACTGGGTGTGTAGCTCTCGACCAGGTACCAGAACGAGCGCTACCCCGCCTTTGGCGGTCCAGCGCTTAATGGCTTCAATTGCTGTGAGGGTTTTACCAGCGCCTGTGGCAAAGTTTACAATTCCTCTAAAACCTTTTTCCTCCCAGTCCTCCAGGACTTGGCGCTGGTGATCCATAAGCGGACGGACGGTACTGGAAGTTGCACGACGAAGCTCGCCCAGTCGAACCTCGTCGATCACCCTGTCCACGTCCTCATCGGCGATAGCGAGCAACTGGTCCCGTGTTACATCCTCAAGGGGCGCCACGACGACACCCGCCTCGCGACTTAGCCAGAGCCGCTCGAAATCGTCCGCATGTTCGCGTGTACGGTACAACTCGGGCTCATTTCTCCAGCTACAAGAAACATCGAATGACTCGTGGTTGTAGCCCCAGGCGCGCCATGTCTCATTTGCACTTCCCCGAAACGAGACTCTTTTGCCACTAACGTCTTCGAAAACCCCGAGTTTATCGTGAAAGAGCCCTTCGGGATGATCAGCGAACGCTACTTTGACGTCTACTATTCCGTTAGCGACTAGCGTGGCTAACAGCTTCGTAGCCGGCGCTGCCGCCGGGTTTGCAAGCATTTCGTCAAGGTCTTTCCGCACGCTCTCTTGGGCACGTCGAGCTAGGTCATACGCATCTTTCATTAGCTCGTAATCGTCCGGCGTGAGTGCTGGCGAACAGATCAGGCGCATCTTCCCGCCTCGAATGGCAAAATCCGCAAATGCTAACCCGACAACTTGATAAAGGGCGCTTGAGAAGTAGCCTACTGCACGGTCGTAGCGAATAGATTCTTGGAGACAAGGTACGTAAAAGTCATCCAACAGGGAATCGCGACCCGATTTGTAACTCGTCCGGAGATCTAAATCCTCGAGCATTAGGCCGTATACCTCGTTCCAGAAGGAGTTCCAAGACTCGTAACGGTCGACGAGGCGCGTTGGGCCCCGGCACTTACATCGGCTTCAGCCAGTCCCCTTGGAGCCAGTTGCACACCAACCGAACCTCCGTTCGAGGCCCCGCTGCCTGTGCACAGGTTTGCGCTACTTGCCGCGGGGTGGAAACCTCGACGCGAAGCCAGCCATGCTGTCAGAATGACACTATTGTAACCAAGGGAACGGGGACTCGTGGGAACGACGCCAGATCATGTCGAGGTGGCAGCGGCGACATCCTTCCGTGATCGCGGATCTCCGCAGGTTGTTCAGTTGCCAGTTGCTCGCATCCGTCCGGAGTCCGGCCTCGGTCGGAAGCGTGAGCGTGAGGGACACAGGGACCTTCAGCGGTCGATTGGTCGATTCGGAGTCCTCACTCCGATCACCGTCCGTGTATCTCCAGATGGCAGCGGAGATTACCTGCTCGTCAAGGGCCAGGGCCGCACCCTGGCCTGCCGCCTCCTCGGCCTCGAGACAATCCCTGCGATCGTAGTAGACGCGAACTTTGATGAGGCCGACAAAGTCCAGCAGTTCTTGGTTGAAAACGTAGCGCGGCTGAAGATGCGGCCCGTAGATCGAGCGCTCCTCATTAAGCGCGCTCGCCAGGACGGCGAGGAGACGACTGTGATCGCCAAGCGGTTCGGGGTCAGCCCTACAACTGTTCGAAGACTACTTGCGCAGTTGGAGAACGCGTCCAAGAGCGAAGTAGATGCCCTTAAGAAGGGTGACCTTAGTCTTTCGATGCACGCAGTTGTCGCCCGGCACGTAGACTCCTCCGACATGTCGGCTGTCTTACAAGTAATCGCTGACTCGGATCTAAAACCCAAGGAAGTCGAAA
Organism: Dietzia sp. NPDC055343; assembly: GCF_053645265.1. Classification (NCBI taxonomy): domain Bacteria; kingdom Bacillati; phylum Actinomycetota; class Actinomycetes; order Mycobacteriales; family Dietziaceae; genus Dietzia; species Dietzia sp. NPDC055343. Next base: position 22,210 of record NZ_JBSHMJ010000033.1, read on the forward strand.
CACTGTTACTAGCCCTCGGCTGGCGGCAACTTGCTGATTTAGGTCCCAGTCAGCAGCTGCAACGGTTGGTTTTACTCGCGTGGGCTTGTGGCGTCTTCGCTAAGACGGCGGGAGCTACTATGAATGAAAGACTTCGTCAACTTGCGTTTGATTTCCCCTCAGCCTTCGAAGCACAGGGCGAAACCTTCTCGGTGGTGGCTCGTTGAAACTCATACATGTCAACCCCGATGATCTACACACTAGCCGAGATTTGCTTAGGTCAGGAAGCGCTAAGAGCTTTGAGGAGCGGCTACGGTCATCGATAGAACAGATCGGGCTGGCAGAGCCGATCAAAATCGCAGCCGCTCCATCTGGCGGGTACTTAGTCATCGATGGCGCCCTCCGCCTCCGCGCGATCCAGGCTATCCGTAGATCAGACTCGTCTTTATTCCCAACGATACCTGCCTATCTCTTAGAATACGAACGACGATTTGAAATCCGGTACCAGTCGGACATTTATCAGGATCTGTTACCCAGCCAGCTAGCAACCCTAGTTGAACACCTTCACGAGTCCGAACACATAAAGAAGTCGGACATTGCCCGCTTTATTGGTGTTTCGCCGGCTACTCTCCGTAACTATACCGGCCTCTGGCGCCTACTGAAACGCGGCGGTCTTTTTGGCCAGATTGTGGAGCTCATGGACTTAGGTGTGTTTCCCGGGTCAAACCCTTATGCCTGGATCCGGCTCACAGACGAGGGCATAATACGAGTGCTCACCGATCAGTTTGCTAAGGGGCAGGATTTACAGAAATGGTTGGCAGAGACCAAGGCCGCCGCCCGCGCTGGCTCTGTCCACCGGTACCCGATTAAGTTCATCGAATTAGCTACTTCTAGCCTCCCGGTTGAATGTTATAGAGAAGACCAAACCATACGCGCTACAAAAAGAGAACTGGGTCTCCGACGCTCGACCCAGAATGGCACGGGAAAGCGTTCGCAAGAGGCGCGAAAGCATCTAGAGAGTATCGCCACTCGCACCGAAGAACCGGTACTTTTGGCGGCCGCCAAATCCCTAAAGGAGCGGATCCAATGAGTACCCTCGCCGGTTGGTCGGAGGGCGCCTTCTTCGAAGCCCCTGGCCGTGGATCTATTGACGGTGGCACAACATCAGCTGGCGATCTCTGGCACAGCGTCACACCACGCTGGGGACACTCAATGCACACGATGTGCTCGTACTATGGAATGTTTCCCGCAAAGGTGGCTCATTACTTTATTCAGCGATACTCGAAGCCCGGCGACTTAGTCCTTGACCCGTTTAGTGGCCGCGGGACTACCGCCCTTCAGGCACGAGTTGAGGGACGTCGCTCCGTCTGCAACGACCTTAACCCGTTGGCTTACGTCCTCTCTAGAGCAAAAGCAGCGCCGCCGCGCTGGGATAGCTTGATGGGCTTTGTCGACATGCTTGAAAACAACTTCACCAAAGGTTCTACTAGCAGTGACGTGACGCCCGATATTCGAATGCTCTACCACCCCAATACCCTTGAGCAAATTTGTTACATTAGGAATCGTCTGCTGTCCAAGGAGATTACCCAATGGACGCAGAACGAATACATGACCGGTGGTGCGCTGGCCGGTATTATGCATGGTTCCTGGAGGAGAGACGGCAGTAGTCAGTACTTAAGTATTAGTATGCCCAACACTTTCAGCATGTCGCCCACTTACGTGCAGAAGTACATCCGTGAAAATGGGCTGGAGACCATCGATCAGGACGTCTTTGAGTGCCTGAGAGATAAGCTTGCCCGCCTCTACTTAGATGAGCCAATTGGCGAAGATGGTACTGCCTATAATGAAGACGCAGCGGAGCTCCTAACCGGCGGTACTATCCAGCCGGGGTCGGTCGACTTGATCCTGACATCGCCACCGTACCTACAAGTCGTCAACTATGGGCAGTCGAACTGGATCCGGCTATGGCTCTTGGGAGTTGAGGAGGTGGGTCGCGAACGCGGGGCAGGACGAGTAAAGCTCGACTCCCTGCTGGACCACCGCCACACATTCGACTCTTATTGCCAATTCTTGCTTCGAACTTTGCGCGGGGTAGAACGAGCGCTTTCCAGAGATGGCGTGGCGATCCTGGTAATCGGCGATGTGAAGGAGCAGGGGAAGGCCGACGCGATTCCCCTGGCGGCTAAGGTTTGGGAGCAGGTGGGTCACAGTACCGGCCTCCGTCTGTTGGAGTTAATCGAAGACGACCTCCCCGCACACACCAAAGTTAGTCGGATTTGGGGCGAGACAAAGGGCCAAGCAACTAACCGTGACTGTGCTCTTGTCTTGGCGCACAGGGACGGACGGCCGGACTTGGAACAACTGGAAGTCGAATGGGACGAGCCTTGGAAGGATGGCGGGCCTGACGCGGCTCATGAGCGGGTTGCAAGTAACCGAGAACGGCTTAGGTGAGGTACTTTGAGCGCGAGGGGCGCCCTCTCGGCGGTGGATGCGATCTCCGGCCGGAGTTTAGCTGCTGTCTTGCTCAACCCCCCCTCACAGTCTTCGGGGAATCGCACGGTAGGGGCTGTACATTCGGCAAGTCGTGTTTTGGGTTTTCAGACGGTAGAGATAGTTAATTTATGTTCTTTGCCGTCACGGTCGGTAGTGGACCTAGCAGCAACCGTTGCTGATTCGGATTGGGTTAGAGCTCGGCCTGGGCTAGAAAGGACTCTATGTGAATCGGATGGGCTACTACTTGCTTGGGGAGTAAGCGGTTGGGCAGGTAGCCCGCGTTTAGGTTTGGCCTCCCAGATTAACTGGTTCCTGACTACTGCTCAGGCCCACGGCCATCGTTCTTGCTGGATGGTCGGTGGGCGACCCCGGCATCCGTCGCGCTGGCACCAGTACGTTTCCGATAAGCATGGACGTACTCCGGGTGGGTCGCCCGAGAACCGATTGCGATACGTTCTCGAGTCCTGCGATCTTGAGGCCTTTGCTGACCGCCAGCTGACTTGATAGGTAGACGGTCGCCGTGGGTCCTTATGTCTCAGCGGGCAGCGGGCCTATAATGTTCCCGCCAAAATGGCCCCGCGTACGGGTCTAGAGGATAAGTCCGTCATTAGCTTTTGCGGGGCGGTCACGCACGCGCCAGTCCGAGAAAACGTAACCGCGCAACGTAATGACCCGGTTCCGCGGACCTCGCCCCTAGCGCCATGTAGGGGGTGTTAAGGCTGGGGTAATTCCAAAACTTTCTGCAGATCCAGCCTTGGTTCGCACCGCTGTTTGCGGACTTGCCGTTCTAGCGTTTTGGAGATTTCCTCGATTAGCGTGGCAGATAGGGCTTGTCGGTACCGCGAGTCCGGTTAGTTGGTACAGCTGTTCCGGCGACTCGGAACCGCGGTATTGAACCTCCCTGGATCTGTCGGAGGGTTTCGATCTAACAAGGAAGACTGGAACCCATGGCAGCACCACGAAAATTCGACGCTGAGACCCGGGAGCGGGCGGTCCGGATGTATCACGAGCACCTGGCGGATGCGCAGTGCTCCAAGGTCGCCGCTCGCACCCACGTCGGGTCACTGCTGGGCGTGAACCCGGCGACCCTGCGGAACTGGATCGAGGCGGGATCGAGCCCCTCGTCGCCGGAGTCGACCGCCTAGTCCGCGGAGGTCAGGCGACTCAAGCGGGAGAACGCCGAGCTGCGCCGGGCGCATGAGATTCTCAAGACCGCCTCGGCGTTTTTCGCAGCGGCGGAGCTCGACCGCCGACTTACCTGATCGTCGACTACATCGACGTCCACAAGGTGCGATTCGGGGTCGAGCAGATCTGCCGCGTGCTCACCGAGCACGGCATCACGATTTCCCCGAGCACCTATTACTCCCGCTCGGCCGCACCGTCCACAGAGGCCGAGCTGGATGACGCGTACGCCGCCCACGAAGTGTTCTGCCTGTTCCATGATCAGCGCGGCCTGTACGGGGTGCTGAAGCTGTGGCACAGCCTGCGCCGGCGGGGTCGCGACGTCGGACGAGACCGGGTCGCCCGCCTGATGCGCATCTGCGGCATCACCGGCATTGTGCGAGGTAAGCGGCGCACAATAACGACTGAGTCGGATCCCTCGGCGGATCGGCATCCCGATCTGATCGACCGCCAGTGGAACGCCCCGACCCGGCCCGACCAGTGGTGGGTAGCGGACTTTACATATGTATGGACGCTGGCCGGTTTCTGCTACGTCTCATTTGTCGTGGACGTGTACTCCCGCCGCATACTCGGCTGGCGAGCGTCGATGACCAGACGATCCGACCTGGTCCTATCGGCGCTCGAGCAAGCGATCCATACCCGCCGGCGGGGTTCGTTCGAGTTCACCTCAACCGGGCTCGTCCATCACAGCGACGCCGGGACCCAGTACGTCTCCCTGGCCCTGACCGATGCACTCCGCGAGGCCGGGATGCAGGGGTCGATCGGCAGCGTCGGCGATGCTCTCGACAACGCACTCATGGAGTCCACGATCGGGCTGTACAAGACCGAGCTGATCGACTTAGAAATCACACGCAGGTGGACCGGCCGCAACGAGGTCGAACGCGAGACGGCGGACTGGGTGAAGTGGTTCAACGACGAGCGACTGCACTCGGCGACCGACTACCGACCACCCGTCGAATACGAGGAGATGTACCGTTCCAAACAGGCGACCGAACCTCAGGCCGCTTGATTCAGCAAGACCCTCCGACGGAGCCAGTGCGGTTCATATCGACAAGCCCTGTCTGCCAGCCAGCGGTCAGGATCGCGAGTATTGCGCTCGGGGGCCAGTAGTAGCGCCCGCGGGGGCCACCCGCTCCTAGGCTCCTTCCGCTGCGCGTATTAGGCGCGCGGCGGAAGGAGAAATCCATGATGGTACGGAAGATCAGGGCGAGGATCGTATTGCAGATTCGCGCCGAGGGACTGTCAGGCAGTGCGATGGCCGCTTCGCAGAGCATGTCCCGCAAGAGCATCGGGGCGTTGCAGGAGGCAGCCGACGCCACCGAGACGAGTGGGGACGACGTCGCCATGCCACCGATGAGCAGGTGTATGCCCGGGCCGCGGGGAGCACGAAAGCGTGTTCGCCAGCCGGACTGGGAGCAGGTCCACCGGGAGATGGACTGGGTCGGGGTCACGTTGAAGTTGCTGCACGGCGAGTACACCGACCGCTGCGCCACCTCAGGGGCACCGGCGATGGGCTATGACCAGTGATGCAAGACCTACCAGCGGCACGTGCTGGTCACCGGCGCCGCCTCGCGGGTCGGCCACAAGGCCGGCCAGACGGTCGAGGTCGACTGTTTGGGTCCGGCGATGGAGCTGACCGACCCGGCCTGCGGGGCGACGCGGAAGGTACCTGTTCGTGGCGTGCTCGCCATTCAGCCGGTACGCCTTGGCGGTTCTGCGCCTTTCGCGACGCTTCTCCTCCGAGCGGGTCGACGCCGCCTGCGCCCTGGCGCTGACCGGGCCGGTGCGCTCGGCGCCGATCGAGACGTTGCCGTCGCTGAAGACGAAGAACCAGCCAAAATGTGCCGAAGTATGACACCAACTCGCCAAACTCCCAGTACCGACAAGCCCTATCTGCCTTTTTCGATTCCCCGAAGCGGCTATCATCCCAGAATGGCTCACAGTGAAGCGGCCGTTCCAGCAGACCACCAACCTCTCATGTCGCGCGATTAGTACGACAGGTGGCTCCATTCGCTGCCTAAAAATCTTTGCACCTTCTGCGAGTGGAAAAAACACCAGATAGTGCCGATCTCGACAGAACATTGGATCCGGATCCTGAATCGGGCGCCTTATTGGCGGTACCACACCATGTTTGTCCCAAAGAGACACATCGTCGAAATGAGTGAGCTCTCGGTCGTCGAAACAGGTGAGGTCTTCAGAATTTACGAAAGTGCAGTGTCGCTTCTGAAATCATTTCAAAGCGAGCTTCCAGAAACCGACAAAAGTGGCAAGTTCATCTTTTTCTGGCGGTTCCGGAGCGAGCTAGATAATGAACTGTCCGACCAAAGAAAACTAGCTCATTCCCATCTCCATCTTGCACCAGATCGCGAACGAATGTTTGACCCATTGCTGGATGAGACGGCGCATGTAATTGACTACGTCCCACTTCTCAACAAGGCGTCAGACTTGTAGCGAGTAGGTAGAGTCAGAGCAAAGCAGACGCGTGCTCTATATGAGTGTGGAAGAACTCAACAGGAGAACTCCGCCTGCGCGAAAAAGGCGAAACGACGAACTTCAACCCCAACCTGATTCTATAGTCATCAAGCGTGAACGGCGTGGTCAACCTGCTACCTCCTCCAAACTAAGTTCTATCTCATCTTGCGAGCTACTTCGCTCGACTTCGTCGCAGTGCCCCCAGTCGGATTCGAACCGACACTGTGACGGTTTTAAGCCGTCTGCCTCTGCCAATTGGGCTATGGGGGCTAGTCGGCCCCGCCGGAGCGGGGCCGGGTGGCGCGCGAGCCGTCGGGCCCGGCTTAGGTGGCTAAGCGGGTCAGCACAGACATCGCAATGCCGTCCAGGATGTCCTTCTCACTCACCGTCAGTTCGGACAACCCTGCGCGCTCTGCCATCACATCACACAGCGCCTGGACCACGATCGCTCCCCCGCCGATCACGTCTGCGCGGCCCGGGTGCATCGGCCCCAGACCGCGACGCTCGGTGACCGATGACGCCACAAGGCGGTCGCACACCTCGCGCATCCGCTCCAGCGAGATGACGCTGCCGTGGATCCGCTCCGGGTCGTACTCCCCCAGGTTCTGCGCCAGCGCACTCATCGTGGTGAACGTGCCCGCCACGCCAACCCAGCGGGCGGCGCGGCCCACCGGGACATCGCCGGCCTCGGCGAGTGCCCCGACGATCACCGCGCGAGCCTCGGCGATCTCGTCGGCCGTGGGCGGGTCCGAGTGCAGCACCCGCTCGGTGATCCGCACGCACCCGATGTCAAGGCTGCGGGCGCCCAGCAACCGCACCTCGCCGCGGCCGAGCTCGCCCACCACGATCTCCGTGGACCCGCCGCCGAGGTCGGTCACCACGAACGGGCCGTCGGCCGGCGAGAGATCCGAAACGCCGCCGGCGAAAGTCAGCTCGGCCTCGGTCTGCCCCGAGATCACCCCGGCCTGCGCGCCCGGGAAGTGCCGACCAAGCACCTCGGCGGTCATGCCGAAAAACTCGTCCTTGTTGCGGGCATCGCGGGTGGCGGAAGTAGCGACCATCCGCACCGACTGCACACCCAGCTCAGCCATCGTGGCGGTGTAGTCCTTCAGAGCGGTACGACACCGGGAGAGGGCACCGTCCGAGAGCCGCCCGGTCGCGTCGACCCCCTCGCCGAGGCGGATGATTCGCATCTCGCGCGTGACGTGCACCAACCCGCCCTCGCCGGGGACGCCCTCGGCGACGAGCAGGCGGACCGAGTTGGTGCCGCAGTCGACCGCACCGACGCGCACGGCCGCAGCAGCTGCGGTCACTGCGCGTCCATGGCGAGGTAGTCGAGCACGCCCAGCTCCTCGGGAGTCGGCCAGTCGGAAGGCAGCGCTGTGCCGCGCAGCCCGGCCTCGCAGGCCAGCGCCACCGACTCGTCGCCCAGCCACACCACGCCCGGCCCCTCGGCCAACGCATATGCCATGAGCACGTGCAGGCACTTGACGCGCTCGGGCATGCCGCCGCCGCTGAAGTCCGTGCCGAGGTCCTCGATCGCGTTCCGCTTCTCCAGGTACCGCTCATGCGCCTGCAGATAGTTGGCGGCCATCTCGGGGTCGGTCGAGAGCCTCGTCGTCATCCCCCTCATGATCCCCGCGGATTCCTGGCGGCTCGCCTCGGCGGTGAGCCGCGGATCGGTGAGGTAGTACAGCGTGGGGAACGGGGTGCCGTCCTCGAGCCGCGGCGCGGTCTTGACCACGCCGGGTCGCCCGTCGGGGCTGCGGTAGGACACCTCCAGCAGCGGCCGCTGCTTGCAGACCGGCGAACCTGCACGTCTGGGCCCGTAGTTCCCGCGCAGTTTCGCTCGAGCGAACGTGCACGGTGCACAGCATTCCGATGAGCGGTGATCCGCGCCGGGTTGCGAACCGACACGACGGTGGAGAGCACGGACCTCAGCAATTGCGGTGCGCGAAAAGCTATCCCCTTAGCAGCCTGTCGATGACGCTGTCATCGACGCCGATCACCGGAGCTCCGCCGGAAATCGCCTGCGAGCGGATTTCGAGTGATAGCTGCTTTGGGATGACCGAAGGGTCGCCCAGTGCAATTCCTTCGAGAGTTGCTAAGTGTGTTACTGGGAAGCGCGTCCGATATCGAACCTTTCCCGCAGCGATCTCGTCAGGCCAAAACGGGCTCTGTGCGACAGTTATCGGACCAGTCCGCTTGGCGATAGTCAAAGACATCGTCTTCTTGAACCACTCCGAGGGCGGCCTCCGCGGGCCGCCCGGCTTAATCAGCGATGAGATGAATACATAGTCGAACTTCTTCGGCGATGCGGCGAGCTCGGTCGGCAGACCCCACGTATTCCTTTCCATCCCATACGTTAGGTTCCGGTACTCAGCCTCCGAAAGATATGTCAGGAGCACTCGTTTCACGCGGCTACTCACCCGCCAAATGGATGAGTTGGTCGAACAAGGCCTGTGTTTCGGAGTCAGTCGAATACAAATACGTCCCGCGCATCCCCCGAGTTAGTAAGACCTTGTACGTGTTTTTGATCGCGCGCTCAAACTCCGGAAGCGGCGCGTTCCGGACTTGGTTATCCCGGCTGTGTTCGGGCCGCGCAACCCATCCTCCGTCTCGCCAGACGAGATCGGGACCGAAGATCACGCCGGAGTAGTCGTACTCGAACCCCTGGGCCGTATAAATACACCCCACCTGACCGAAACCCGCGGGGTCGGTGGCCCAGTAGGGACGGCCTGGCGCATCTCCATGCTTCGAATCCTTCGGGTTATTCCAGGGACGAGCCCAGTCCCCGATTTTCACATCTGGGTAGAGGAAATCGGCCTTGGGTTTCTGGTCCCACTTCCAGCAATATCCCGCCGAAATCCGAGATGAGTACCCGTCGCCGATCAGCGTGCTGAGAGCCGCCTCCAGTTCGGACGGGCTCTCCACCGTCTCTAGAACGAAGCCGTCGTCACCGGTCCACTCAATGGGGCCGCTCCCTTCCAGCCCGAGAAGGTTCAGTACCCAGGACTCGTACAGCCTGCTCCCACCGCAACGGAACTGCCCGTCCAGATCCACCTTCACGACTTCGCAGCCCATCCGGTCTGCTGCGCCCTGGATCTCTGAGACAGTGCCCCTTTCCCCCGGCCGGACCACCTGGTACTCATCAAGTAAGAAGACCGGTACTCGCGCGACGTCAATGAGCTCCTCGACCTGTGGACGCCCGGTCCGCTTTGCCGCCGGCGTATACCGGTTAGTCGAAGTCTCCTTCACGCGGTGCGCCTCATCGTTAATGAGGACGTCCAACGAGTTCTTCTCAGCATCGATGAACTGGTTGTAGTACGTGAACAACTTTCGTACCTTCGGAGCTCGCGCAGCCGCGACCTTGCGGAGAGTATTGGTGAAGGCCGAGGAACCGGTGGCATGCATTACGGTGCGTCCGCGGCGCGCGAGCTCACCCATGAGGCTCAAAGCGATGACGGACTTACCAGATCCCGGCCCGCCCGTGATGATGACGACCTGCTTCGTGTTAGCGCCGTACGCCCTGTCGACTGCCCGCATGACGAGCGAGTAGGCGACTTGCTGCTCATCCAGCAAGGTGAACTGCTCTCGCCGTTGCACCTCGTCCGCCGCGACCGCGAGCAACTGCTTACTCGGCTTTGTGGACGAGTTCATCAGCGCATCCGCAGCATCTGCGCCCGATATCGGAGCGAGACGCGACGTGAGGAACTTCAGGAACTCTTGACGTCTACTCGAGGTGAACAATTGGCCGTGTTGAGAGGACTCCATCAAAAACAGCCCGGCGACCGCCTCATCGACGGCGTTGTGGAGGTACGCCGCGCCGGCAAGCTTGTCTCCCTCGCCATTCAGCATCCCTACCATGTCGGCGATGTACTCGCAGTACGCGCGCACCTGCTCGACCGGATGAAGTCGCGGCTGCTTGAACGACTCGCTGAAAACCACATCGTCGGTTCCCTCGACCGGAATCGCCGTATTCCACTGCTTGAGTTCCACGACCACGTATGACTCTTCACCTGTACGCGGGTGCACGCCGCAAAGGACTACGTCGGCGCGCTTGCTATTCAGAGGGAGCCGATACTCGAGGAGCATCTCGACCGCATCGAGGCCGGCATCTTTCAGATCGCCGACCAGCACACGGAGGCTCAAATCCCAGGACTTCACCTCAGACGGACTCGGGTGGTACCCCATGCGATGCACAAACTGATCAACGAGATGCTCGGTAAGCGCACCCGCTTCGATCAACGATGCGGCTGCAGCAACAGAGCGACGGACGAGCGGCACTGAAGAGACTCCCAGGGCATAGCAGAACTGCCCGGTCGGGTGGGAGTCTCGTCCCCTTAGGGACTCGCGCTGTCATACCGAACGGATTACTCGTCCATCCTACCGATAGGCCCGTAAACACCCAGTACGAATCGTCTGTTCTGAATTGAACGACGGTGAATCGAGTGCCCCCAGTCGGACTCGAACCGACACTGAAACGGTTTTAAGCCGTTTGCCTCTGCCAATTGGGCTATGGGGGCTTGCCGACCCCGCCGGAGCGGGACTGGGTGGCGCGGTTAGCGCCGGGTCGGGCTAGCTGGCCAGGCGGGTCAACACCGACATCGCGATGCCGTCCAGGATGTCCTTCTCACTCACCGTGAGCTCGGACAAACCAGCGCGCTCAGACATCAGATCACACAGCGCCTGCACCACGATCGCTCCCCCACCGATCACGTCCGCGCGGCCCGGGTGCATCGGCCCCAGGCTGCGGCGCTCGGCCACCGACGAGGCCACCAGGCGGTCGCAGACCTCGCACATCCGCTCCAGCGCGATGACGCTGCCGTGGATCCGCTCCGGGTTGTACTCCCCCAGGTTCTGCGCCAGCGCGCTCATCGTGGTGAACGTGCCCGCCACCCCCACCCAGCGGGCGGCACGGCCAACCGGCACGTCGCCGGCCTCCGCCAGGGCCTGAGCGACCACCGCGCGGGCCTCGGCGACCTCGTCGACCGTGGGCGGGTCCGAGTGGAGTACCCGCTCGGTGATCCGCACACACCCGATGTCCAGGCTGCGCGCGCCCAGCAGGCGCACCTCGCCGCGGTCGATCTCGCCCACCACGATCTCCGTGGACCCGCCGCCGAGGTCGGTCACCACGAACGGGCCGTCCTCCGGCCGCAGGTCCGACACACCGCCGGCAAAGGTCAGCTCGGCCTCGGTCTGCCCGGAGATCACCTCGGCGGCCGCGCCCGGGAAGTGCGCGCCCAGCACGTCGGCGGTCATGGCGAAGAACTCGGCCTTGTTGGCGGCGTCGCGGGTCGCGGAGGTGGCCACCATGCGCACGGACTGCACGCCGAGATCGGCCATGGTCGCCACGTAGTCGGTCAGCGCGATGCGGGCGCGGGCGATCGCGCCCTCGGAGATGCGCCCGGTGGCGTCTACGCCCTCGCCCAGCCGGATGATCCGCATCTCCCGCGTCACGTCGGTCAGCCCGGGCCGGCCGGGCACGCCCTCGGCCACCAGCAGTCGGATGGAGTTGGTGCCACAGTCCACAGCACCCACGCGCACGGGGGCGGCGCCGGCGGGGTCAGGAGAGGTCACGCCCGGTCCTCGTCGCGGTAGTCGGGGATACCCAACTCCTCGGGGGTCGGCCATTCGCCTGGCAGGGCGATGCCGCGCAGCCCGGCCTCGCAGGCCAGCGCCACCGACTCGTCCCCGAGCCGCACCACGCCCGGCCCCTCGGCCAGCGCGTACGCCATGAGCACGTGCAGGCACTTGACCCGCTCGGGCATGCCGCCGCCGGAGAAATCGGTGCCCAGGTCCTCGATCGCGTTGCGCTTGGCCAGGTACCGCTCGTGCGCGGCTTGGTAATTCGCCGCCAGGTCCGGCTCGGTGGCCAGGCGCGCCTGCATCCCGCGCATGATCCCCGCCGACTCCTGCCGACTCGCCTCTGCCGTGAGCCGCGGATCGGTGAGGTAGTACAGCGTGGGGAACGGGGTGCCGTCCTCGAGCCGCGGGGCGGTCTTGACCACGCCGGGCCGCCCGTCCGGGCTGCGGTAGGACACCTCCAGCACGCCACGCGGCGGCCGGCCGAGCTGGGCGGCGATGGCGTCGAGATCGTCCTGGGAAACGCTTGGGTCAGCGCTCACGCTGGGGTCCTCCTGTGCGAAGTTACGGAGCCGGTTCGGCGCCGGGATCGGCCGCGCCGGACTGGTCGGGGTTCTGCTCGGCGGGGTCGGTGACGCCGCCCGGATCCGGCATCACGGGGACGGGCGGGGTGTCGGGACCGCCCGGGATCGACGTGCCGTCGAGGATCGACTCCTCCGGCATGACCGGATCGGCAGGCACGGAGATCGAGTTCCACACTCGCGTCTGCCACGGCAACGCCGCGATCTCCGCCGCCCGCTGCTCGGCCGCCGCCTGCTCCACCGGGTCCACCGTGCTCACCCGGTACGGGGTCTCCCCCGGCTTGACGGCGCCGAACCGGATGCGGGCCTGCTGCTCGATGAACGCCGGGTCGGACAGCATCTCCTGCTCGGCCTCGAGCTGGGCGATGGTCCGCTCGAGCGCGGCGCGCTCCTGCGCCACCGCCTTCTCATCGCGGAGGAACTGGTAGTGGTTCCGGAGCGGGAAGGAGACGGTGACGAGCAGGATGAGGGCGACGACGGCGAGGAGTCCGATCCGCCGGGGCGTGTAGTTCTTCGGCCCCAGGACCGTCTCGGACAGATCCGTCCGGGTGGTCAACCGATGGGCCTCCGGATGCGCGGTGGTGCCGACCCGGCCGGACCTGGCGGATGCCGGCGCGGGCCGATCCCGTTCGCGCGAGGGCGTACGCCGCTGCGGCACGCCTCGGCGGCTGCGGTCGGCCCCCGAGCCGGAGCCGGCCCCGCTGTCGCTGGCTGTGCTGCCGCCCGACCCGGTGGTGCGATCTGCGCCACGGCGGTCCGTAGTCCGACGGTCAGTGCCACGGCCGTCGGGACTGCGGCGGTCGGAACTGCGGCGCCGGAGAGGACCCGACGCCTCCCCGGGCCGCCGGGACGACGCGCGTTCGCGTCCGTCACCCCGGCGGTCCGAGGGGCGCGGTGGGCGGGCCATCAGCCCTCCTCTCGACTACCTGTCCGTCTCGCCGTGACGTCTACCGTCAGGCCTTACTGCGTTGCTTGCTCAGGCCGTGAAGCGCGGGAAGGCACCGGCGCCGGCGTAACGGGCCGCGTCCCCGAGCATCTCCTCGATGCGCAGGAGCTGGTTGTACTTGGCCACGCGCTCGGACCGGGCCGGGGCGCCGGTCTTGATCTGGCCACAGTTGCAGGCCACCGCCAGGTCGGCGATGGTCGTGTCCTCGGTCTCGCCCGAGCGGTGGCTCATCATGGTGGCGTAGCGGTTGCGGTGGGCCAGGTCCACGGCGTCCAGGGTCTCGGTGAGCGTGCCGATCTGGTTGACCTTGACCAACAGTGCGTTGGCCAGGCCCTTCTCGATGCCGTCGGCCAGGCGCTGCGGGTTGGTGACGAACAGGTCGTCGCCCACCAGCTGGACCTTGTCGCCGATCATCTCGGTGAGGGTCTTCCAGCCGTCCCAGTCGTCCTCGTCGAGCGGGTCCTCGATCGAGACCAGGGCGTACTCGGAGACGAGTCCGGCGTAGACGTCGGCCATCTCGGCGGCGGAGAGCTGCTTGCCCTCGAAGTGGTACTTGCCGTCGGAGTAGAACTCGGTGGCGGCAACGTCCAGCGCCAGCGCCACGTCGGTGCCAAGCTCGTAGCCAGCCTTCTTGATGGCCTCGACGATCAGGTCGAGGGCGGCCTTGGTGGAATCGACCGACGGCGCGAACCCGCCTTCGTCGCCCAGGCCGGTGGACAGGCCCTTGTCCTTGAGGACGGCCTTGAGCTGGTGGTACACCTCGGTGCCCATGCGCAGCGCCTCACGGAAGGTCGGCGCGCCGATGGGGGCGATCATGAACTCCTGCACGTCGACGCCCGAGTCAGCGTGGGCACCACCGTTGAGGATGTTCATCATCGGCACGGGCAGGACGTGCGCGTTGGAACCGCCGATGAAGCGGTACAGCTCCAGGTTGGCGGACTCGGCGGCGGCGCGGGCCACGGCCAGCGAGACGCCGAGCACGGCGTTGGCGCCGACCTGGGCCTTGTTCGGCGTACCGTCCGCATCCAGCAGGGCCTCGTCGACCAGCCGCTGATCCTCCGCCGGGATCCCGATGACGGCCGGCGCGAGCACGTCCAGGACGGCCTCCACGGCCTTGGTCACGCCCTTGCCGAGGTAGCGCTCGTCGTCGTCGCGCAGCTCCACGGCCTCGTGCGCACCGGTCGACGCGCCGGACGGCACGGCGGCGCGGCCGAACGAGCCGTCGTCCAGAAGCACCTCCACCTCGACGGTGGGGTTGCCTCGCGAATCGAGGATCTCCCGGGCTCCGACCTGCTCGATAAGCGCCATCTGTACTCCTTGGGAAGACTTGGGTAACGGCCTTGTGGGCTGGCACCACGCTCCGGCGGCGGTACCAGCGGCCATTGTTCCACGTCGCCCCGCCGGTCGCGCCGAGGCTGCGCCGGGGCGGGCCTCGACCCTCTCGCCCACCCCTTTCCCTTGCGCGCCCGGGGCCCCGCCCCACGCCCCTCCGAATTGCGCGCCCTCTCTGCGCATTTCTGGCCCACTTACGAGCCCGGACTGCTGCATTCCGGGCGCGTCGGTCCGCAGATAGACGTCGAGATCTCTCGACGATGGAGGTTCCTACGCCATCCATCCGAAAGACCTCGACGTGTCCGACGCTACCCCGCCGGCCGGCTTCGGCCGCCCTGACCTGACCGCCTTCGCGTCTTATCCCAATCGACTCTGATCGGGTCTGCTGATCCTCTCGACGAGAACGCAGCGACATCACAGCCACCCAACCTCGACCGTCCGGGAAGCCGGGACACGTCACATGGCCTGTGCTGCGGGCGTGTCGAGTGGGTCGTCCAGGGGCGACGCACGTCCAGGGGCGACGCAGGAGCGTCGACGCGACGTGCTGAGAGGTGGTTCCAGTCGAGCACTAGCACACCGGCTACAGGCATGGCGATAGGTCAG
>NZ_JBSHMJ010000034.1:0-36951 GCF_053645265.1 Dietzia sp. NPDC055343
GCCCGGTATCCGTACCGGGCGGCGGCTCTCTCGTCTGTCCGCGGGGCGGTGTCCGCGCCGTGCCGGGGGACCGGTCGGTAGCCCGGCCACCGACCGTTTGAGAGCGGTCGCTCTGTTACTGTCTGACGCATGCCTCGCCCACGGGTCCACGACCTCGACCGGCTGCTCGACGCCACGGAGCGGCTGGCCGTGGAGTCCGGCCCCGCTGCGGTCACGGTTCGCGCCATTTCCGATCTGACGTCGGTCTCCAACGGCGCCATCTACAACGCGTTCGGCTCACGAGCGGGTCTGGTCGGGCGTGTCTGGCTCCGCGCGGCCCGGCGGTTTCTCGCCCTGCAGCAGGACATGGTGCGGGCCGCCCGGGCGCCTGGCCTAACGCGCAGCCAAGAGCCGGACCCGGGGTCGACGGCCGCGGTCGGCGCGGTGGTCGACGCGGCAATCGACGCCGTGGTCGCTGCAGCGGATGCCCCCGCACGGTTCCTCACGGAGCGCCCGGAATCGGGGCGGTTCCTGCTCGCGGTCAGCCGGACGGAGCTCCTCGGGTCCGCCGACCTGCCCAACGACCTGGCTGCGGAACTCGACGGTCTCGACGAGGAGCTCACCGACCTGTTCGTGGCGCTGTCCAGCGATCTGTGGGGCCGAGGCGACCGGGCCTGCGTTGACGTCGTGAGGGACTGCGTCGTGGAACTACCGACCGCACTGCTGCTCCGCGGACGCCGGGACCCGGACACGTCGGCCCGCCAGCGGATCGCCGCCTGCGTGCGCGCCGTGCTCGCCCTGGGACCGCCACTCGACGCACGCGGACCGGCAGACCCGGCCGGATCCCCCGATTTCATCGACAGAGAGGACCACCACCAATGACCCCCACACTGAGCTGGCACGAGGACGTCGCCGTCCTGACGCTCGGACACGACGAGAATCGTCTGTCCCCGGACTTCCTCGACGCCGTGAACGCCCGACTGGACGAGGTGGAGACCTCCGCGAGAGGACTGGTCACGGCCGGTTCCGGCAAGTTCTTCTCGAACGGTCTGGACCTGGAGTGGCTCATGGCCAACCCGGATCGACTCGACTGGTACGTCGACCGGGTCCAGCAGTTGTTCAGCCGCGTCCTGACGTTCTCCCTGCCGACGGTCGCCGCCGTCAACGGGCATTCCTTCGGGGCCGGCGCCATGCTCGCCATGGCCCACGACTTCCGGGTGATGCGGGCCGACCGGGGCTACTTCTGCTTCCCGGAGGTCGACATCAACATCCCGTTCACCGTCGGTATGGCCGCGCTCATCCAGGCCAAGACCACCCCGCAGACCGCCATCGCCGCGATGAGCACGGGACACCGCTACCCCGGCCCGGAGGCCAGCGAGGCCGGACTCGTGGACGCGACGGCGCCGGAGTCGGAGGTCATCACGGCTGCGGTGGAGCGTCTGCGGCCGATCCTCGGCAAGGACCGCAAAACCCTCGGGGCCATCAAGGCCACGATGTTCAGTTCCGTCACCGAGGCGCTTCGGCAGAGCTCGGAAGGAGAAGCGGGGTAACACGGATTCGGCCGCACGACGAGAGCCGCCGCTCGGTATCGCACACCGGGCGGCGGCTCTCACGTGATCACGAGCCCGGCGTCTCGCTGCCGGACGCCCGGGCCTCCTCGGGGCTAACCATCGAAGCCGTGAGCGAGCACCTCGAAGGCCTCGTCGAGCAGACCCGCCAGGGAGGAGTCGCCCTCGCGTTGCCGTGTCGCGTGCTTCCTCAGCGCGGCGCCGCACGCGGCCATGCTCAGATCCACCGTGAGTCGGGCGCGGAACTCGGTTCCGTTCTGTATGCGCTGACGGACCGATTCGTACAGAGGGCCGAGGATGTCCTCGATGTCGGGTCGCCTCTCCGGACCCAGGACGAACCCGATCCGCTCACCGAGTACGGCGAGGTTTCCGAGGGCGACGATGTCGTCCTCGGGCCGGGTGTAGGCCTCCTTGAGGATGCCGTGGAGGATGCGCAGTGCGGACATGTCAGAGGGCGCGTTCTCCACCTGCTTCGCCCACCGCGCGACCTGTTCGCGGACGAAGTACAGGAACGCGTCCTCGCGGCGGGCGAAGTAGTTGTGGAACGTCCGAGTGGAGACGCCGGCCCGTTCGGCGATGGCGGCGACGGTGGCCCCCTCCACGCCATGGCTGACGAGGAGTTCCACCGCCGCCACCGAGAGCCGTGTCCGGGTGTCGGCCTTCTTGCGCTCGCGCAGACTAGTCACGCTGCCGGCTCCCGGCACCCCCGTCGGAGGTCTCGCCACGGTCCTCGTGCTTCCCGGCGGCGGGAGACTGGTCGGCCACCGTCATCGAGGAGTGGCGTCCGGCGGCGACGGCGTCCCGGGACTCGTGCGGTCCACCGGCGACGTTGTCGTCGTCGTCCTTCTCTTCCAGGGCGGAGCCCTCGACGTCGACGGAAGGCAGGATCCGATCGAGCCAGTGCGGGATCTTCCAGGCGTTCTCGCCGAGCAGGAACATCACGGCCGGGATGATGGTCATGCGGACGATGAAGGCGTCGAAGAACACCGCGACCGCCAGGGCGAAGCCCATCACCTTGATGAACTGCTCGTCGATCGTCATGAAGGCGGCGAAGACGCTCATCATGATCAGTGCGGCGGCGGTGACCACGCGGGCGCCGTGCTTGAACCCGTTGGAGACCGCGTTGTGCGCGGTCTTGCCGTGGACCCAGCCCTCGCGCATCCGGGTGACCAGGAAGACCTGGTAGTCCATGGCCAGGCCGAACACGATGCCGATGAGCATGATCGGCAGGAAGCTGATGACCGGCTGCGGATCGGAGATGATCCCGAGCCAGCCCTCCTGCCAGATCGCCACCGTGAGCCCGAAGGTGGCAGCCACCGACAGGGCGAAGCCCAGCGCGGCGATCAACGGCACCCAGATGGACCGGAAGACGAGCATGAGCAGCAGGAACGCGAGTGCGAGCACGATGCCGACGTAGGGGAGCAGGACCTCGGAGAGTCGTTCGGAGATATCCTCGTAGATCGGGGTGACGCCGGTGACCGAGTAGGTGCCACCGGTCTGCGCCTCGAAATTACCGACCCCGCCGCGGATGCTCTCCAACACGTCCGCGGCGCGTTCGTCGGTGGCGCCGTACTCGGGGGTGATGAGCACCTGTGCCGCGTCGCCGGCCTCGTTCGGCTCGATGATCTGGGCGTTCCGTACGCCGTCGATCGACTGGATGTCCGTTGCCGCGGTGGCCCACGCCGCGGGCCGCTCCTCCTCGGGGACCGCGAGGGTGTCGACGAAGGCGATCATCGGGGCGTTGCGCCCGGGGCCGAACTTCTCCGCGGTGATGTCGTAGGCGATCCGGTTGGGGGTGTCGGGGGCCATGGTGCCGTCCGAGGGCATGGCCAGTCGCAGGTTCACGGCGGGCAGCGCCAGCAGGATCAGCAGGAGGATGCTCGCCGCGCCGAAGAGGATCGGGTGCGCGCGCACCCGGCGGACCCACGTCAGGCCCATCGTCGGCTTCTCGTCCTCCGGGTCCGGGGCCTTGACGCCCCCGATGCGGGCGCCGAACACCTTGGTGCCGACTGCGCCGAGGATGGCCGGTAGCAGCGTGATCGCGACGAGAACCGCGATCGCGACGGTGGCGGCGGCGGAGAGCGCCATCGCGGTGAGGAACGGGATGTTGATGATCGACAGCGCGGCCAGCGCGATGAGGACGGTCAGCCCGGCGAAGACCACCGCGGAACCGGCCTTACCCACGGCGAGTCCGGCCAGGTGGGCCCGCTGACGGAAGTCGATCTCCTTGAGTTTGGCGGCCAGTTCCCGCGGCTCGAGGTCGTTGCCACCGATGTACTTGACGAGTTCCGTGCGGTAGCGCGAGACGATGAACAGGGCGTAGTCGATGCCCACCGCGAGACCGATCATGGACGCCAGCGTCGGCGTCATGGTGTTGATGGTGTCGGTGAACCGGGTGGCCGCGAAGATGCCCGCGATGCCGATCCCCACACCGATCACTCCGGTGAGCAGCGGCATGCCGGCGGCGATCAGAGAGCCGAAGGTCAGGGTGAGGATGATCGCGGCGACGGCGATGCCGATGATCTCGCCGGTCGCGCTGATCTCGTTCATCTGGAACGCGTTGCCGGAGTAGGCGATGGTCAGCGTGTCCTGGTACTCGGCGACGAGATCGGCGAAGGCCTCCTGGTCGGCGGCCTCGACTTCCATCGTGCTCTCGGCCGCGAACTCGACCTGGACGGTGCCGGTCGTCTCGTCCTCGCTCAACGGGCTCAGGGCCGCGATGTCGGCGTCGATCTGCTCGGGCGGGAGCCCCTGCGCGGCCTTGGCCTCCGTCATCTGCTGCGTCATACCCTCGGCCGCCAGGACCGGGTTGACGATCGCGTCCGTCGCGGTGAGGTAGTCGAGTTCACGGACGTCGGCGAGGAAGGCGTCGACGTCCTCGCTCACCGCGGGGTCGGTGAGCGTCGTGCCCTCGGGCGCCTGGATCACGACGGTGCCCGTGGGCGCCTGCAGTTGATCCTCCGAGCCGGCGAACCGCTCCTGCATGGCCTCCTGGGTCTCGATGGATTCGAGTCCGGGGATCGAGAAGGTGGTGCTCGTCTGCTGCGACAGGGTGGCTGCGGCGGTGCCCATGCCGATGATCAGCAGCAGCCAGGCGGCGATGAACCTCCACCTGTGCAGATAGGCCGATCGTCCGATGCGGTAGAGAAATGTCGCCATGCTGCAGGATCCTCGGGTCGGGGGATGTGCTGACCCGTGGAGTTTTGCAGGAACACTGCACGATTGCACGGCCGTGCAAAGAAATGTGGCCAAGCTCTCCCGCGTCGCGGCCCGCGTCGGCTCAGGGGTGGTTCCAGCTGGTGACCGGCTCCTGCACGTTGCCGTCGGAGTCGTAGGTGTAGAAGCCCTCTCCGTCGCCGAGGCCGGCCTTACCGGCGTCGATGCCCTTCTGGAGCAGGTCGGCGAACTTGATCCGCGCCGGGTCGCCGGAGGCGCGGGCGATGTTGGCGGCGACGTTGAAGCCGACGGTGTCGTAGACCTGGAACGGGCCGGCGGGCGCGCCGGTGGCGGTGCGCCAGACGTTGTCGATGTCGGCGGGGTTGGCGATGCCGTTGACGTAGAGCTCGGCGCCCGCGTTCAGCCAGGGGACGAGCAGGCCGTTGAGCAGGTATCCGGGCGTCTCCTTGAGGACGGGCACCGGCACGAGTCCGATCTCGGCGGCGAACTCGAGGACGATCTCGAAGTATTTCCGGTCGGTCTGCTGCGCGACCATCACCTCGCCGGTGTTGTAGCGCCAGACGAGGTTGGCGAAATGCAGGGCGAGGAACTTCTCGGGCCGTCCGGTCTCGGCCGCGAAGTCGCTGGGGCGGAGCGTGGAGGTGTTGGTGGCGAAGATGGTCTTCTCGGGCGCGCTCCGGCCGATCTTCGTCCACACGTCCTTCTTGAGGTCGAGGTTCTCCGGTACGGCCTCGATCACCAGGTCCGCGTCGGCGACGGCCTCGGGGATGTCGGTGGTGGTGCGGATGGAGGCGACGGCCTCGTCGAAGCGCTTCTCGTCGAAGTCCGGCAGGTCGCGCCTGTAGTAGTCGCGCATCCATTCCCACCGCTCCGGAAGCTTGGCCAGGAGCTCGTCGGAGATGTCGTAGCCGGTCACGGTTTTCCCGTGGTAGGCCGCCTGCATGATGATCTGGGAACCGAGTACACCGGTTCCGAACACGGTGACGTTCGTGATGTCCGTCATGACTGACTCCTCTCGCCCGGGGTGGCGCCCCCGGGGCCTGTCGTGGTGCTGGTCGCGGATTCGGCGCCGGTGCCGGTGGTTGGTGTGGTGGCGGGCTCGGTGGGGCCCTGCCGTCGGGCGCGCGCGTACTCGTCCGGCTGGTGCACCACGACCTGTGTGCGCCTCCGGGTGAGGTAGTCGCGGAACCACGACACGAGTGCGGCGGCACGCTGGGACCAGCCCGACAGCAGGACGAGGTGCACTCCGAGCCAGGCAAGGAAGGCGAGCATGCCCTGGATCTGGAACCGGCGCGGGCCCATCTCCGCGATCGCGTGGCCGCGGCCGACCATGGCCATCACGCCCATGTCGCGGAAGCGGAACGGCTTCCGTGCTCGGCCTTGGAGGTCCGCGCAGATGTTGTCGGCCGCCCAGGTGCCGGATTGTTTGGCCACCGGGCCCAGTTGGGGCAGTGCGCGGCCCTTGGCATCGGTGATGTTCGCGGCGTCGCCGAGGACGTACACGCCCGGCAGGCCGGGGGCGGTGAGGTCGGGTTCGACGTCCACGCGCCCGCCGCGGCCGGTCGTCAGACCGGCGGGCTCGAGCAGTCCGGAGGCCTTGAGCCCGGCCGTCCAGATGACGATGGCGGCCGGCAGCTCGGTACCGTCCTCGAGCGCCACGCCGCTGGTGGAGACCGAGGAGACCGCTCTGCCCAGGTGGATCCGGACGCCGAGCTCTTCGAGGCTGCGGCGGGTGTACTTCTGCGAGCGCTTCGAGAACGGCGGCAGGACGGTGTCCACCATGTCGACGAGGTGCACCTCGCACTGCGCGGCGGCGAACTCGTCCGAGTAGTACTCCGACACCACGAACTTGATGTTCTCCGCGATCGCGCCGGCGGTCTCGACCCCGTTGGGGCCCGCCCCCACCACGACCACCGCGAACGTGCCCCGGCGCTCCGCGGCGTCGCGGGTGGCGGCGGCTCTCTCGAGCGCGCCGAGCATCGCCGAGGACAGGCTGGTGGCGTCGTCGACGGAGTACAGCGGGTACGCCAGCTCGCGCGCTCCCGGGGTGTCGAAGAAGTTGGGTTCGGACCCGGTGGCCAGCACGAGGATCCGGCCGCGGTACGTCAGCCCGTCGTCGGTGGTGACGGTCTTGGCGGCGGCGTCGACGGAGGCCACGCGCGCGGTCCGGATGGTCACGTGCTCCCGTTGGCGATGCAGTATGCCGCGCAGCGGGCGCGCCACGGTGGAGATCGCGATCTGCGCGGTCGCCGCCTGGTAGAGCAGGGGCTGGAACTGGTGGTAGTTGTTCTGGTCGAGCAACAGCACGTCCACGCCGGAGCGTCCCAGTTGCTTGGCGGCGTAGAGGCCGGCGAATCCGGCACCCACGATCACCACGTCGTGTTCGATCGCCGGGAAATCGTCGGCGGGATCAGTGTCTTCTGCCGCTGTGTTCGCCATGGCTCGTCCTTACTCGGCCCGTGAGGAGATGTCCACCGCGCGCCACCGCCCGCCACCGCCCGCGGCCGGACCGGTCGTGCCTACGCCGGGCCGGTGCCATAGTGGGAATCGCACGTCCCATCGTGTCCGGGCGTACAGCCTCGACAGGTGGCCACATCGCACGACATCGCGCAGCTCGACCCCGTGCGGGTCGGGGCCTGCACCGAAGAGAGGAATGCAGATGGCTATCAACGACGACGACATCACCACCTCCGGCGCGCAGGGAGAGGGCACCGCGGACGGCGGCTCCAACCCGGGCGGGCATGACGGCGGCGCTGACGGTTCCGCTTCAGCGGGCGAGGGCACTGCCGACGGCGGCTCGAACCCCGGCGGCCACGACGGCGGCGCTGACGGCTCGGCCGGCGAGGGCACTGCCGACGGTGGCTCCAACCCGGACGGGCACGACGGCGGCGCTGACGGCGCGGCCTGAGCGAAGGTGCTCGAGCGGTGCGTCGCACGCGGCCGGGATGAGTTCGCGGCGGACTACTGGGGTCAGCAGCCCCTGCTGAGTCCGGCGGCCCGCCTGCCGCGCGACTTCTCCGACCTGCTCACGCCGGCGATGGTCGACGAGATCATCGCCGAACGTGGGTTGCGCACGCCGTTCATCCGGATGGCGCGGGAGGGCGCGCTCGTCGACCGGGCGTGCTTCACCCGCACCGGCGGGTTCGGCGCACTGATGCCCGACCAGGTCGACCCCGACGGCGTACTCACGGAGTTCGCCGCCGGGGCGACGATCGTGTTGCAGGGTCTGCACCGGTTCTGGCCGCCGATCATCGACTTCGTCCGCGGCATGACCTCGGATGTCGGCCACCCGGTGCAGACCAACGCGTACATCACCCCGCCCGCCAACCGGGGATTCGATCCGCATTACGACGTGCACGACGTGTTTGTCCTCCAGGTCTCCGGTACCAAGCGCTGGCGGGTGCACGAGCCCGTCCATCGCCACCCGCTTCCCGACCAGTCGTGGACCGATCACCGCGAGGCGATCGCCGCTCGCGCGGTGCAGGCCCCGGTCATCGACGCGGTGCTCGAGCCGGGGGACTGCCTCTACCTGCCGCGGGGCTGGGTCCACTCGGCCGAGGCACAGGGTGACACCTCTATCCATCTCACCGTGGGCGTGTCCCCCTTCACCGGACACGACGTCGCCACCGCGGTGATCGAGGCACTGGCCTCGGAGGGTGAGTTGCGCGCGTCGCTGCCGCTCGGACTGGCCCTGGCCGACGCCGCACGGACCGAGGAGCACACCCGCCGGGTCCTCGATGTGCTGGCCAGGCTGATCGCCGAGAAGCAGGAAGAACTCGGAGCGCTCGCCGGCGACGCGCTCGCCACGCAGTACCTTGATCTGACGCGCCCCGCCGCGGTCCGCCCGCTGGCCACCCTCGACGCCCTTGCCGCGCTCGATGCCGACACCGCCCTGCGGTGGCGCGACGGCCTCCACGGCTCGATCGACCCCGCCCGCGCCGATTCTGACGTCGCCGCCGACTCGGCCACGGTGGTCCTGCGGCTGCCCACCAAGTCGATCACCTTCCCGGGGGAGTGCGCCCCCGCTCTGCGCGCGGTGCTCGACGGCGGTCCCGTCAGCGCCGCCTCGCTACCGGGTCTGGATGTGGACGACGGCCTCGTGGTGCTCCGCCGCCTGCTGCGGGAGGCAGTACTGGTGGCACTGTGAGCAGGCCTGCGGACTGGGAGCCGTGCAGTGACTCCGCGCTGCGCCGCGGCGATCCACTCGAGGGGTCGGGGTCGCGCGGGATGCGGTGGCTCATGCTCGAGCTCGCCGGCCCGTGGGGGCATTCGGCGTTGCTGGAATCGCCCGGGCTTCTCTCGCCCGAACTGGGCCGCCGCATCGCTCGGCGTGCCCAGTCGGAGGACATCCGGGTGGCCGCGATCCGTCGCCCGGGTAAGCGCTCCGAACAGCGGCGTTGGCGGTGGGCACTGGCCGATGCCCGGCCCGGACAGGAGTCCCTGCGGTGGGGCGAGGTGGACGGGCCCGACGGTTATGCGGAGATTCCCCTCGACGGCTCCGCGGGCACGCCGTCCGACGAGCCCCTGGTCGCGATCTGCGCGCACGGCAAGCACGACCAGTGCTGCGCCGTCCGTGGCCGACGCGCCACGACGCTGATAGCCGAGCGGTACCCGGAGGCGACGTGGGAGTGCTCGCATCTGGGCGGAGACCGGTTCGCCGCGACGATGATCGTGCTGCCGCACGGTCTTTTCTACGGCCGTGTCGATTTGGCGGTGGATCCTGCCGACATCATCACCCGGTACACCGAGGGCCGGGTGGACCCGCGCCACCTCCGGGGTCGCAGCAGCTACCCGGCGGCGGTGCAGGTCGCGCAGCACCGCGCCCGGTCGTTGCTCGGCGACGACCGCATCGAAGCCTTGGCCCCGCTGGACGTGACCGCCGTGGACGACGCCGGCCACGTCGTCGTCACCCTCGCGGGCCCGCTCGGGCCGATCGGGGTGCGACTGCGGGAGACCTTCTCCGAGCCGATCTTCACCATGTGCCAGGCCCGCTCGGCCGGCCCGGTCAAGCAGTGGGAGCTTGTCAGCATCAGCGCTCTGGAGTGACGCGGCTGGTGAGGGAGCCGGGCCGAGCAGTCGCCCGGAGCCGGGTCAGGCGTTCTCGACCACGGGCTCGGCGAGGTCGTCAGCCACCGTCTCGGCGGTGGGGTCGTCGAGCGGGATGGTGCAGGCGAGCGGCTCGCTGCCGGACCAGTCGTGGCCCCAGTAGCTGTCGGCGGCAATGAGCTGTGGCAGGTAGCTGTTCTCGTCCACCGTGAGGCCGTCGTAGCCGAACTCGATATCCCACCCGCCGGGGGCGCGGAGGTAGTAGGACACCATCTTGTCGTTGGTGTGTCTGCCGAGGGTGGAGGAGATCGAGAACCCGTGCTCGATCGTGCGCTCCATGGCTTGGGCGACCTGGTCCATCTCGGCCACCTCGAGCATGATGTGCACGATCCCGGGGCCCATCTGCGGCGAGGGCATCACCGCGAAGCTGTGGTGGCGCGGGTTGACGCCCATGAACTGGATGCGCAGCGGTGGCATGCCGGGCATGGGCGGGAACGGGAAGGCGCCGCGGGTGTGGAAGCCCAGGACGTCGCGGTAGAAGGCGATGGTCGCCTCGTGGTCGGTGGACGGCACCACGATGTGGCCGAGCCCCAGTTCGTCGGTGATGAACTCGGTACGGAACTTCGTAGACACCGCCGAGTGGTCGAGGCCTGCGCCGTGGAAGATCTCGAGCGGCTGCCCGGTGGGGTCGTCGAGGGCGATCAGCTCGTCGACGTTGCGGGCGCGGGCCTCATCATGGGACAGGTCGCGGTAGGCGACGCCGTGCTCGGTCAGGGCGGCGCGGACGCGGTCGAGGGCGAGTTCGTCACGCACCTCCCAGCCCATCGCGGTGAGCTTGTCGGTATCACCGCGGCGGACGATCAGGCGGTGGGCGCGCTCGTCGGTACGGAGGTAGAGGGTGTTCTCGTCGGAGCCGGCGCCTTCGCCCAGGTCCAGGACGTCGAAGGCGAGGGTGCGCCAGCGGTCGAGGTCGGTGGTGTCGATGGCGAGGTAGCCGAGTGCGCGGATGTCTCCCATGGGGCGGACCTTTCGGGAAGCGGGGGAACAGAAGTGTGCGGTGACGGGCAGGCGGGGCCGTCAGATCATTGCGCGGAGCGGGCCCTCGGGGTCCACGCCGAGACTCGAGAGCGCGGATGCGTGGAACACGGTGCTGGGCACGTGGATGGCGTGGTGGAGGCCGGCGTGCGCGTCACGCCAGAAGCGCTGCATCGGCTTGTCCATGCGCAGGGCAGTGCCGCCACACCGGGCGTAGATGTTGTCGACGGCGCGCACGGCGGTCCATGCGGCCTCGGCCTGCGTACGGCGGCCTTGCGCGCGCCTGGCGAAGCTCACTTCGTCGCCTCGGGCCACTATGTCCCAGATTTCTTCGGCGTTGGCGATGAGCGAATGACGGGCCTGGTAGATCTTCGCCTCGGATTCCCCGAGTTGGTAGAGGACGTAGGGGTCGTCCTTGATGGCGGTGCCCTGGGCGCCCACGCGCTCCTCGAGGTATTCGCGGGCGCACGCGAGCAGTCCCTCGCTGATGCCGACAGTGGCGGCGGTGATGCCGAGGGGGAACGCGCAGGACCACGGTATGCGGTACAGCGTCTGCTCGAGCCCCGCGCCCGCCACCTGGGAGCCGTCGATGAGGTGGTCGTACTCCATGACGCGCTCGTCGGGGATGAAGGCATCCTGCACCACGAGGTCTTTGGAGCCGGTGCCCCTGAGGCCAACGACGTCCCAGGAGTCAGCGATGATCTCGTAGTCCGTGCGGGGGATCACGACGTGCAGCATGCGGGGTGGCAGTTCCATGTTGCCGTCGGCGTCGTGGGCCATGGCGCCCAGGAAGGCCCACGTGCAGTGGTCGGTGCCGGAGGAGAAGCTCCAGCGACCGGACATGCGATAGCCACCTTGCACGCGGATGGCGATGCCGTTGGGCATGTACGGTGAGGCCATCCAGGTGTCGGGATCGGTGCCCCAGACGTCGTCCTGGACGCTCTTGTCGGCCATTGCGAGCTGCCATGGGTGCACGCCCACGATGCCGGCGACCCACCCGGCGCTCGGATTGATCGCGGCGATGCCCATGACGGTCTCGGCGAACTGCCGCGGCGTCGCCTCCATCCCGCCGTACTCGAGGGGCTGGAGCATGCGGATAACTCCGGCTTCCTTCATGCGGGCGACGGTGGTGTCGGGCAGTTTACCGAGCTCGTCGGCCTCGAGCCCCTCGGCGAAGAGGGCCTCGCGGTCGGCGGTGACTGCTGGGAGGACCGAGTCGGCGGTGAGGAGTGTTCCGGTCATCGGGGGGCCTTTCGGTGCAGTGGCGGCGGACCGCCTGGGGTGATGGCACCACTGTGGCCGAGGATGTGTCGTGGATCACTATGGATTTCCGGTGACCGGAAATCGGGGCCGGCTCGGGTGTTCTTGCACCGGTACTCCTTGGGGCATGAACACGACGATTGATCTCTCCGACACCCGGGCGCTGCGTGATGTGCTGGGCCGTTTCGGCACGGGTGTGTGCGTGGTGACCGGCCGCGACGCCGTCGGTGGGACGGTGGGGATGACCTGCCAGTCCTTCATGGGGGTCTCGCTGGAGCCGCCGCTGGTGCTCATCTCGGCGATGAAGACCTCCCGAACCCTGCGGCATCTCGTGGCGGACCGTCGGTTCGCGGTGAGCGTGTTGGGCGAGGGGGACGAGGCGGTGTCGGCGATGGCCGGTAGCAAAGCCGAGGACAAGTTCGAGCACATCCCGATGACGACGACGAGAAGTGGGCATCAGGTGCTCACCGATGCCCCGGCATGGTTCGCATGCACGCTCGAGCGTCAGGTGGAGACGGGCGATCATGACCTTCTGATCGGCCGGGTGGTCGAGGCCGGGCCGGCGGAGAGTGAGCGCCGACCGTTGCTGTTCCACGGGGGCCGATACGGCGAGTTGGCGGGAGAGTCGGTCATCCCGGTCTCGGCGGATCTGTCCAGCCTGCTCACGGCGACCGGTCCCGGGACGTGGTTCTAGCTACGGTTCGTGCGATTCTTCCAGCGGCCGGGGTCGATGGGGACCGGCAGTCCCGTGCCGAGTTGCTTGGCGGCGTGTTCGTAGCGCTCGGCCGTGCTGTCGATCAACTCGAGTAGTTCCTCGGCCATCGTGATCTCTGCCTCATAGTGTCGGCGTGACCAGTGCATGACCATGTTCGCGAACGCCCACGAGGGTTCGTCGCTCGAGTTTGCGGCACGGGTCGCGGCTCCGTCACGGAGTTCGACCATCTGCTCGATGTGCTCCCTGACCCGGGCTTTGAGATTCTCAGGCTCGTTGAGGTGCCCCAGCCACAGGTGTAGAAGCGTTGAGTGTTTGAGTGTCGGTCGGTCGACTTCGGCGGTCCGGGTCCACTCACGGAGCGCCGACAGGCCCTCCGGGGTGATCGAGTACGCGCGCCGCCGACGAGTGTCGCCGGGGGTGCTGTTGGACCGGACGTAGCCGTGCTTCTCGAGCCGCTTGAGCTCGGAGTACACCTGGCTGAAAGAGGGGCTCCAGTAGAAATAGTTGAGCGACCAGTCGGCCCACGTCTTGATGTCGTATCCCGAGAGTTCCTCGCCGAAGGTCAGCGTTCCCAGCACTGCCCACGCGGTGGCGGGCAGTGCTGGGAGCTCGATCTCTGCAGATGAATCGCTATTTTCGGGCACGGCCAACTCTAGCAATCCGTATGGCCGGGACTCGTCGTCGTGGGCCATGTTTGGAGGGCATCTGGCTCAGCCCACATCTCCGGGGACATAGAAACCCCGCTCGTTGTAGGTGCCGGGACTGATGAACAGCGGGACGTCCGGCGAACCGGTGGGGAAGTGGTTGGTCACGGTGTACCGGTAGGGGTTAGGGCCCTTGGCGTCGGTGACCCAGGGCGTCGCGTCGCCACCGTCTTCCGCGATCCCGCTGGTGAGCGCGGCGGCCATAGCCTGCGCGCTCGTGTCTCCGTCGGTCTGCTCGGCGGCCCAGCGAGCGAGCTGCACGGTTGCGCCGGCCACGGCCGGGGTTCTGATTCCCGTATCAGCGATCACGGATCCCTCGGGAGTATTGATCGCCAGTTCGGCGAAGTTCTGCATCTCGTCGGCCACATCGCCGTCGTCGACCGCCCAGTTCTCCTGGACCGCCAGGATGTTGGCGAGTTGCTCTGGTGAGAAGTGGTCGACGAGGGGGAACGTCGACGACGTGGCGGTGCCGTACGCCGGGACATCCCAGCGCATACCGGTGAGGGATTGGATGACGTACTGCACCGGTGTGCCGTAGCCCTCGAACACCAGCGCATCCGGATCGGTGGCGCGGAGCTGCTCGAGTTGCGGCGTCATGTTGAGGGCGTCGGTGGGGTAGCCCACGGACGTGAACTCGAGGCCGGCGGTCTCGATCACTTCCCGGTAGACGGACTCCGAGGCCTGGCCGGTGGGATCGTTGGAGAACGCCATCGCGACCTTCTGATGGCCCTTGTCCTGCAACTCGGCGACCAACGCATCGACGTACGTCGCCATCGGCTCGGTAGTGCCGAAGTGGTAAGGGAACTTCTCGGGGTCGTTGAGTAGATCCGACTGTGTTGCTCCGGCCGAGAAGATCTCCTCGCGCGTGGTGATGGGCAGCAGCGAGAGCGAGACGGCCGAGGAACCGCCCGGGTAGACCATGTCCGGTCGATTCCCCGAGTTGATCTGCTCTTGGAGGGCACTGACCGCCATGGTGGGGTCGTTCTGGTCGTTGTTCTCGATCAGCTCGACCTGCCGTCCACCGATGCCGCCGGCCTCGTTGACCTGCTCGGTCGCGGCCTTGACTCCCGCGAGAACGGAGCGACTCGCCGAGGAGGTGGGGCCGGACATGTCCGCTGTGAAGAAGATGCGGTACGGGCCGTCGTTCGACGGGGCGGATTCCTCACCGAGCCGGGTCTCGCTGCAGCCGGTAAGCGCCATGGCGGTGGCCGCGATACCGGCCACGAGGGGCATGAACCTTCTGGTCTTCATGGTGGCCTTTCTGTATTTCCGGTCAGAGGGGTGTGAGGTAGTCAAAGAAGCCGGGGCTGCGGCTCTCTCGTAGGCGCGAGAGTCTGCGGTAGCTGATCAGCCACCGCCCATCGACCAAGCGGTATTCCTCGTGGTAGTGGCCGAAGCCGTGGAGGTATTCCTCGCCGCGGGGGCCCGCCCACCACAGTCGGTCCTCCATGGGCCAGACACCGGTGGCGGTGGTGCCGGAGGTCAGGACGATCTCGAGACTGTGTCCGTGGTGGACGGTGGTCACGTGGGTGGGCCCGCCGAGCATTCGGCGGAGCGCTGCGGTCAGTGCCTCGGGTCCCACGACGCGGTTCGACCGGCCGTCGGACTTGGGCTGCTTGTCCGCGGGCAGGCCGCCCCAGGTCTGGCTGATCACGTCGTGGGTGTGCAGCGTCGGATAGACGTCCCAGCGCTTCTCGTCCAAGGCGCGCAGGCGGGCACTGAACACACGTCTGATCTCTTCGATCGCGAGCGCCTGGTCGCCGCTGCTCATCGTGATCGGCCCGGTCATCGTCCGCTCCCCAGATAGATCTCCTGGAGGAGTTGGCCGTCGCGGTACTGCGCGGGCTGACCGCTGGAGACGATGCGCCCGGAATCCAGGACGGCCACCGAGTCGGCCACGTCCAGGGCCACGTCGACGAGCTGTTCCACCACGACGACGGCCAGGCCCTCGTCACGGAGCCCGCGCGCCGTCTCGAAGACCTCCGTACGGATGGCGGGTGCCAGTCCGGCTGACGGCTCGTCCAACAGGAGAACTGAGGGGTCGGCGGCGAGCGCCTGGGCGATGGCCAGCATCTGCTGTTGACCACCAGAAAGTCCACCTGCCCGGTCGGAGCGCTTTTCTTGCAACACCGGGAATCGATCGAACGCGGCGGCAAGTGCCTGTTTCCGAGCCGCGGATCGCATGGACCACCCCTTTGCGGAGTAAGTGCCCAGCAGCAGGTTCTCCTCAACTGTGCGATTGCGGAAGACCCGCTTGCCCTCCTGTACCAGTCCGATACCGGCCGCGGCCCGCTTGTGGGCGGGCATGGCCGTGACATCGCGCTCGCCGATCGAGATCGTGCCTGTCCGGACGTTCGGCAGTAATCCGGCGATGGCTGACATCAGTGACGTCTTGCCGGCACCATTGCGGCCCAGGACCACCTGCAGAGCCCCGGCCTCGACCTCCAGATCGACGTCGTGGAGGACGGTCAGGTCGCCGTACCCACCGCCGAGTCCGCGCACGTGAAGCGTCGTCACCGGGCACCTCCTGTGTTGTCGGGCGTGGTGCCCAGGTATTCGGTGGCCACATCGTTGTTGTCCCGGATCTCGGCTGGTGGGCCCTCTACCAGCGTCTCGCCGCGAGAAAGTACGTGGACGTGGTCCGCCAGGCGCATGACCAGCGGAAAGTTGTGCTCGACGAGGATCACCGTGACGCCGGCGTCACGGATGCGGTGCAGCAGGTCCTCGAGACGTCGGAGGTCTCCCTCGTCGAGTCCGGAACCGACTTCGTCAAGGAGGAGCACCGAGGGGGATGCGGCGAGCGAGCGGGCGACCTCCACTAATCGGCGGTTGCCCAGCGGGAGCGAGTCGACGTCCTTGTTCATGACGCCGGCCAGACCTAGTGCGCCGAGCAGTTGCTCCGCGCGGACTGTGGCCTCGCGGACTCGCCGCCGGTGCCCGGGCAGCCGCAGGACGGTCTGTCCGAGCGAGGCCGGGTCGGTGAGATATCCGCCCAGTGCCACGAAATCGACCGTGGTCACGCCCTCAGGCATGATCGGCGTCTGGAACGTGCGCGTGACCCCGGCCCGGGCGACGGCGTCCACACTCATGGAGTTCAGCGCCCGGGCCCGAGTCCCCTCACCGAGGCGGACGGTTCCCGAATCCGGGCGCAGGAAGCCGTTGATCATGTTGAGTACGGTGGTCTTGCCGGAACCGTTGGTACCGATCAGCGCGGTGATCTGCCCCGGCCGAGCGGTGAAACTGACTCCGCGTACGGCATGGTTGCCGCCGAACGATTTGTCCAGGGCCTCTACCACCACGGGCTCGCCCTGAACGGCGCCCATATCCAGTTCTTCGTCGGCGTGCGAGTGGTCCGTCACCGTGTGACCGGGCGCAGGCACGAGACGGGAGAGCCATCGGCGCAACAGTCCGACCACGCCGTCGGGCAGGGCGATCGCCAGCACCATCAGCAGCAGACCGAAGATGATCAGTTGGTACTGGTTGAATCCAGTCAGTGAGTCCTCGGTGAAGTGTAGGACCGCCGCACCGAGAAGCGCTCCGTAGATCGAGGTCCCGCCACCGAGGACGGACGCCGCGAGCAGTGTGATCGCCAGCCCGAAGGTGAACGAGTCTGGGGCGATGAAGCCGTCCATCCATGCGAACAGGGCTCCACCGAGTGCGGGGGCGATGGTGCCGAGCACGTACACCTTGAGCTTGGTGCGGTACACCGACAGGCCCAGGGCACCGGCCAGCTCGGGGCTCTGCCGCAGCACCAGGAACCCGGTGCCGTGCGGCGAGAGGATGGTATTTCGCACCAGTAGGAACCAGGCGGCGGTCACCACCACCACGACGATGTAGTAGCCGTAGGCGCCCAGTTCGGAGCCGAAGAAGGTGGCGCGGTCCACGGCCATGCCCTGCCCGCCGCCGGTCCAGGTCCGGAATATCTCGATGAGGTTCGGCACGATCAACACCAGAAAGAACGTGACCATTGCCAGCGGCCAACCTGACAACCGGAGGCTGGGCACTCCGGTGATCAGGCCCACCACCACCGCACCGACGACCACCGCCACCAGTCCCAGCAGCAGATCGGACTGCCCGAGCGACATTCCGACAAACCCGGCGATATAGGCACCGATGGCGTAGAACGCGACCTGCCCCACCGCCAACTCACCGGCGTAACCGAGGACGAGATTGAGACCGGAGACCATCAGCGCCAGCGTGGCGACCAACATGATGTCGCGGGCGGCCACCGCGCCGATCAGACCGAACGAGGGACCGACGAGCAGGACGATCACCAGCAACAGTGGGACCGCCGGGGCGAACTTTCGCATGTTAGACACGTCAGACCGTCCTCTGTGCCGGGGCTCCGAAGAATCCGCCGGGTTTGACAAGCAAGATCACCAGAAGCAGAACGAACACCGCCACTTGCGCATACTCAGCACCTAGATAGCGGCCCGCCAACGCACTGAGCAGACCGGCGATGAACCCGCCGATCAGTCCACCGAGCTGGTTTCCGGCCCCTCCGATCACCACTGCGACGATTCCCAGTACCGCCAACGAATGACCGAGATTGGCGTCGGCGTAGGTGTTGCCGGCCACGAACAACGCCATGCCGCCGGCCACGGCGCCGGACAGCGCGAACGCGCCCATTCCGAGGCCGCGGGCGTTGATGCCCCTGGCTCCGGCGGCGTCGGGGTCCTCCGCTGACGCGAGGGCGCCGAGCCCGACCATCGTGCGGGTCATCGTGAGGTGAAGGAGGACGACGACGATGATGACCAGGGCGATGAGGAGCAGATCGCTCGGGCGAACGATTCCGCCGAGCAGGCGAACTGTGTCGCTGTCGATCACGGTGGGCACCGACCGGGGCTGATCACCGAAGGCCACCTTGACCACGCCCTCGATGATCTGGCTGACACCAATAGTCACGATGAGGGCCGTCAGATGACGGTGTTCGGCGATGAGTTTGCGCAGGGCCACCCGCTCCATGAGCAGCGATAGCACCGCGATCAGGAGCGCGCCGATGAGTACGCCTAGCGGCCACGGCAAGTTCCACTCGACGGTCACCACGAACGCGGTATAGGTGCCGGCCATGAGGAGGGTGGCGTAGGCGAAGTTCACCATCCCGGCGGAGAGCAGGACGATGTTGTAGCCGGTTGCGATCAGCGCGTAGAGACTTCCCAGGACGAGCCCCTGCCAGATCGTGGTCACGACCGCTTACCTGGGACGTACATGCCGGTATCGTCGTACATGCCCGGTTCGATGTAGAGGAAGATCTCCGGCGGGCTGAACGGGAAGTGGTTGTCCTCCGTGTACCGGTACGCGTTGGGCCCCTTGGAATCGGTGACCCACGGAGTGTCGTCGCCGCCTTCTTCCGGAAGGCTCTTGTAAAACGTCTCGATGATCGAGGCGGTGTCGGACTCGCCCTCGTTCTGCTCGACCGCCCAAGCCGTCAGCTGCACGGTCGCGGCGGAGACGGCGGGCAGTCGCACGCCGGTCTCAGGCAGGGTGTCGCCCTCGGGAGTGGCCTTGACCTTCTCGATGAACTCGACCATCTCCTGCGGGGTCTCGCCCTCGTTGACAGTCCAGTTGGACTGGATCACACGTACCTCCTCGAGCTCTTCCGCCGAGAAGTTGTCCACGAACGGGAATGTGGAGGAGGTTTGCGTGGAGAAGCTAGGGATGTCCCAGCGCATGCCGGAGCGGGACCGCATCAGGTACTGGACCGGGGTGCCATAGCCCTCGAAGATCAAGGCGTCCGGGTTCTGGGAACGCAGCTGCTCGAGCTGGGGGGTCATGTCCAGTGCGTCGGGTTGGTAACCGACGGACACGAACTCCATGCCTGCGGCCTCGATGTCCTCTCGGTATGCGGCCTCTGCGGCCTGGCCGGTCGGGTTGTTGGAGAAGATCATGGCGATCTTCTCGAAGCCGTTCGACTCGGCGATCTGCCCGAACGGCGGGACGTAGGCGTTGGTCAGTTCGGCGGTACCGAAGTGGTACGGGAATGACTCGGGGTCATTGAGCTGGGACGCGACGGTCGCGCCGATCGTCAGGATCTCCTCGCGGGTGGTGATGGGGAGCAGTGAGAGAGACACGGCCGACGATCCGCCCGGGTAAACGAGGTCGGGCTTGTTTCCGGAGTTGATCTGCTCCTGGAGTGCGCTGACGGCGCTGGTGGGGTCGTTCTGGTCGTTGTTCTCGATCAGGACGACCTCTCGGCCGCCGATCCCCCCGTTCGCGTTGGCATCGTCGACCGCCACTTTGATCCCCGAAAGCAGGGCGCGATTGAGGGTGGAGGTGGCACCGGTCATATCTGCGGTGAAGAAGACACGGAACGGACCGTCGGACGAGGACTCATCGCCCAGCTGCTGACCTCCGCAGCCGGCGAGGACGAGAGGCAGCGTGAGAGCACCGGCGACGAGTCTGGACACGGAACGGGGCATGAGGGTCTTCCCTTTCCTTCATTATGTGATGTGGAACATATGTCAAATAGGTATAACACAGTGTCTTAAGGCGCCCGGTCCGGTTCTCACTAACGCTTCGCGGGTGCGGTCATCGTTCGACGCTTCCCGCATCGACGGGTAGCGCCACCGCGGTGACGTATCGGGCCTCGTCCGACAGGAGGAACAGGCTCGCGTTGGCGACGTCCTCTGGCTCGACCCACGGGATGTCCAGTAGGTTCATGCTTCTCGCGGCGTCGGCGAATTGCTCCTGTGTGGGTGTCTCCGCGTGCGGCACGAAGGTCTTGCGGACGTGCTCGTTCTGGATCATCGGCGTGTTCACGTTGGTGGGGTGGACCGTGTTGACGCGGATCGAGTGCGGGGCCAGCTCTTGCGCAAGGGTGCGCATGAGCCCCACTACCCCGTGTTTGGCGGCCGAATAGTGCGCAACGCTGCGCAGGCCCTTGAGTCCGGCGATCGAGCTGACCAGGACGATCGAGCCCCCACCCCGCTCGATGAGGTGCGGGGCGGTCGCCCTGATGGTGTTCCAGGCCCCCGTGAGGTTGATGTCGAGCATGTCCTGCCAGGCGCTGTCCGAGAGTTCTAGTGCTGGACCTGAAGAAGTGATCCCGGCGGTCGCACAGACTCCGTCGATCCCGCCCAACTGCCGCACACCCTCGTCCGCGGCGGCGCGGAGGGCGTCCACGTTCCGGACGTCAGCGATGTGCGTGCTGGCGGTCCGGCCCAGGGTCTCGACCTGCGCCGCTGTCTCCTCGAGATCGGCCGTGGTGGCGGCCGGCGTCACGACCGAGTCGACGGGGCCGCACAGGTCGATGGCGACGACATCGGCGCCTTCGCGGGCGAATCGGACGGCTTGGGCGCGCCCGATCCCCCGTGCCGCGCCCGTGACCAGAACGACCTTTCCGGTCAGTCGACCGCCATGATCGGCGTCCGTGCGATGGGCTTCGTCCGTGATCGTGGACCGGTCGGTGGATCCCATGGTTGCTGGCTCCCGATGCTCCGTGGCCGGATCCCCCGGCCACTCTCTGTGACTCACGCCATATTCCTACTCGGCATATGAAAATTGCGCAAGGGCGCTTGCGCGTATGCCGAACAGGCATATGCTGTGGATCACAATTCGTCGGCGGAGTAGTGATCGAAACGCGGCAGACATGACCCGTGGAAGGGGATCTCATATGGAAGACGGACCTGATCTCAGGTCAGGCACGGGCGGCGCAGCCGACGTGGACGTAGTGGTGATCGGGGCCGGGATAGCCGGCCTGTACGCCGTCCACCGGTTCCGCGCCGACGGCCTGACGGTGCACGGCTTCGAAGCCGCCGACGGCGTGGGCGGGACGTGGTACCACAACCGCTACCCGGGCGCGCGGTGCGACGTGGAGAGCGTGGACTACTCGTACTCGTTCTCCGACGGGCTACAACAGGAGTGGGACTGGTCGGAGCGCTACGCCACGCAGCCAGAGATCCTGGAATACCTCAATCACGTGGCAGACCGGTTCGACCTACGTCGGAGCTTTGAGTTCGGCACCCGCGTCACCGCGGCGCACTTCGACGAGGCCACCGACCTGTGGAACGTCACGGTTGAGACCGCCACGACCGACGGCTCTGTCGAGGGGCGCTCGCTCACCTGCCGCCACTGTGTGTTCGCGACCGGCTCGCTCTCCGTGGCCAACTTCCCCGAAATACCTGGCCTGGGCGACTTCGACGGACGAGTCCTACACACCGCGCAGTGGCCGCACGAGAAGGTCGACTTCACCGGCCTCCGCGTAGGCGTGATCGGGACCGGCTCGTCGGGAATCCAGCTGGTTCCGGAGGTCGCGCGAGAGGCCGCGTCGGTAACGGTTTTCCAGCGGACGCCCAACTATTCGATCCCCGCCGCCAACCGGCCGATCGACGACGTCGAGCGCCGCGAGCAGAAGGCCACGTATGACGAGCGTCGGCGGAAGTCGCGGCTCTCCGGTGGTGGCTCCCCGTTCATCCCGCACGAGAAGAACACCCTCGAGGTGGATGCCGCAGAGCGCGAACGAGTGTACGAGCACTATTGGAACCTCGGTGGCGTCTTGTTCTCCAAGGCGTTCCCCGACCAGATGCGCGACGAGCACGCCAACCAGCTGGCCAGGGAGTTCGCCGAGCGCAAGATCCGCTCGGTGATCGACGACCAATCGGTGGCCGACCACCTCATCCCCACGGACCACCCGATCGGCACCAAGCGGATCGTCACCGACTCGGGCTACTTCCAGACCTACAACCTCGACCACGTGGAGCTGGTCAACCTGCGCCGCACGCCGATCGATCGGATCACCGCCGACGGGCCGGTGACGGTCGGGGAAGGCGACGAGGCGGCGCGGCTGCACGAGCTCGACGTCCTGATCTTCGCCACCGGCTTCGACGCGGTGACCGGCGCGATGGACGCGATCGACATCCGCGGTCGCGACCATCGCAGCCTCTCCGACGCGTGGTCGGACGGCGTGCGCAGCTACCTCGGGCTCATGGTGGCAGGCTTCCCGAACTTGTTCCTGGTCAACGGACCCGGCAGCCCGGGTGTGCTGGCCAACATGGTGCTCGCCTCCGAGCATCATGTGGACTGGATCGCCGACACCATCGGGCAGTTGAGGTCGGACGGCCGGCGCGCGATCGAACCCGACGAGAACGCGCAGGACGAATGGATGGCGGAATGCGCCCGCCTGGCCGACCAGACTCTCTTCCCCCGCGCCGACTCCTGGTATCTCGGCGCCAACATCCCCGGGAAACCGAGAGTGTTCATGCTGTACCCGGGCGGATTCGGCAACTACCGCAAGGTCGTGCAGGAACTCACCGATGCCGGCTACGAAGGGTTCGCGCTGCGATGAGTACACAGGGGCGGATGGAGGACCTCGTCGTCGTCGTCACCGGGGCTGCCGGAGGCATGGGTGAGGCCCATTGCCGGCGGCTCGCCGGGGAAGGCGCCGGGATCCTGGCGTTGGACCTGGACTCCGCGGCCACCACCGCGCGGCTCGCCGAGATCGTCGACGGGATCGTCGCCGACGGCGGGCGCGCGGCGTGGCGGACCGCCGACATCCGCGACGTCAGCGAGCTGGGCGCTGCCGTCACAGACGGGCTGGCCGAGCTCGGCGGCGCCCCGGGACGGGCGCCCCGTGTGGACGCGGTCGTCGCCAACGCCGGTGTGTACGACGTCCCCGGGCCGGCCTGGGAGATCGACGACGACGTATGGAACCGCTCATTGGACGTCAACCTCACCGGAGCGTGGAACTCAATTCGCGCCACCGAGCCGCACCTCGCCGACGGCGCGTCTCTCGTGCTGGTGAGCTCGACCGCGGGGCTCAAGGGCATCCGCGGAGCCGGGCAATACGTCGCGGCTAAACATGCGCTGGTGGGCTTGGCCCGAACGCTGGCGATAGAACTGGCGCCGCGGTCGATCCGCGTCAACACGGTGCACCCGGGGTCGGTGGCCACGCCGATGATCCTCAACGAGCAGATCTATCGGCGCCTCCGGCCGGACCTCGAGAACCCGACGCGCGAGGACGCCGCCGAGGCGCTCGCCGCCCGCAACCTGCTGCCGGTGCCGTGGGTGGAGCCCGAGGACGTCAGTGAAGTAGTGCTGTTCCTGTCCGCGCCCGAATCGCGATTCATCACCGGGCAGCAGATCGCCGTGGACGCCGGTCTCACGACGGCGTAGACGCTGCACCCTGCCGACCACACCGTGCCGACTGATGAGAGGAACGAGCCCATGATCACCGACCCCGAGGTGGCCGCACTACTCGCGCTGGTCGAGGAGGGATATCCGCAGGTCGAGACGATGGATGCGGTCGACGTGCGCGCCGCGTTCAAGGCGCGACAGAAGCGCCCGGCCGAGCCGGTCGAGGTGGGCGGGGCGGAGAACACGGTCGTCCCCGCTGCCGAGTACGGCGCGGGTGACCACGAGATTCCCGTGCGCGTATACCGACCCGTCGGCTCTGCTCCCGGTTCGCCGGAACCGGTGCCGGTCGTGGTGTTCGCCCACGGCGGCGGATTCGTTTTTGGCGACCTCGACAGTCACGACGACTTCTGCCGACGTATGTGTCGGGGCCTCGGCGCGGTCGTGGTGGCGGTGCACTACCGACTGTCACCGGAACACCGCTACCCGGCGGCGCTCCACGACGTCCACACCGTGGCGCGGTGGGTGACGGACCGAGCCGACGAGCTCGGCGTCGATCCGTCGAGGTTGATGCTGGCGGGAGACAGCGCAGGCGGCAACCTCGCGGCGTGTGCGGCGGTGCTGGCGCGAGACACCGGCGGACCGGCCGTGCGCGCCCAGTTGCTGATATATCCGATGACGGTGCCCGAGCACCGCGGCGACTCGTACCGCCGGTTCGGCGAGGGCTACGCGAACACCGCCGCGGCCACCGACTGGTACTGGGAGCAGCACCTGCCGGCAGGCTCGTCCGGTGAGCCGAGCCCGTATCTCTCGCCGGTGACCGCCGACCTCGCCGGCCTGGCGCCGGTGGTGATGATCAGCGCGGAATGCGACCCGTTGCACGACGACGCCGAGGTGTACGCCGGCGCCCTCGAGCGTGCCGGCGTCCAGTGCTGGTACCGCAGTTACCCGAGCACCTTCCACGGCTTCGCCACCATCTCGGCGTTGTCCGTGGCGCGGCAGGCCCAGGAGGACATGTGGGAGCAGCTGCGAGCGCTGCTGTACTGACGCTACTCGTCGACCATGTCACGAACCGCCAGATGGCTGAACAGCATCGACGTGCCGATCGGGTTGCCGCCGCCGGGATAGGTGGTGCCGCTCGGTGCGGCCATGGTGTTCCCTGCGGCGTAGAGACCCGGGATGGCCGTGCCGGCGGAATCAAGCACGCGAGCGCGCGAATCCGTTCTCAGGCCGCCCTTGGTGCCCAGGTCGGAGATACCGAACGCCGCAGCATGGAACGGGCCGCGCGTGATGGCTGCCATGGGGAGTTCGCCACCCGAGAACGCGCGGTCGTAGGCTTCGTCGCCGCGGCCGAAATCCTCGTCGGAGCCTCTGTCGACCATCGAGTTGAAGCGCGCGACCGTGGCGACCAGAGCGTCAGCGGGCACGCCGATCTTCGTGGCGAGTTCGTCGAGGGTCTCCGCGGTGTGCCAGAGTCCGGCGGCGCGGTACTTCTCGGTCTCGTCGAACGAGACGTTGCTCGCCTTGATCGGCGGGATCTCACCCTCGGTGTCGTCGTAGATCATCCAGAACGGCAGTGACAGGGCGCCGTCGTCGAGCTGATCGATGACGGCCCGGCCGAGACGGTCATACGGGGCCGACTCGTTGACGAATCGCTCGCCGTTCTGATTGACGAAGATGCCACCGGTAAACCAGAGCGCGAACGCCGACCGGCCGTCGGGATGCGTGAGCCCCGGAGACCACCACGCCTGGTCCATGAGGTCGGTGTCCGCGCCAACGGCGATTCCTGCCCGGTGCGCCTTGCCAGTGTTGCTCCACGGGCCCATCGTGTCGCGCGCGAGGCCGGGGACGCCGTGACGCACGCGCATCTCCTCGTTGCCCTCGAAGCCGCCCGCCGCGAGCAGGACTCCCTTGCGGGCGCGGATGGCCACGGTCTCGCCGCCGCGTTCGACGATAGCGCCGGTGACTCTGCCGTCCTCGGTGACCAGCTCGACGAGCGTGCTGTTCAGGCGGAGGGTCGCGTCCGGGTAAGCGGAGATGGCTTTGAGGAAACGCGCCACGAGAGCGCGGCCGCCGATGAAGAAGTCGTCGGGAGTGCTCGCGCCGAGCCGGTCCACATCCAGCGGTCCGCGCACGATGTCGCGCAGCTCCGGGGCTTCTGAAACCGGGAGCGGAGAGGGCATGGTGTGTCGCTGTCCATCGAGCCGCGCTCCCGGGGCTTTACCGAAGTAGTCGGGCCACGGCAGCATCTCGAACGCGAGATTGTCGTCCTTCTCGAGATACTCGATGAGTGGAGCGCCGCCCCTCACGTAGGTCTCCTGGAGTTCCTGCGGCGTGCGGTCTCCCACGACCGCCCTGTAGTAGGTGAGGGCGTCGTCGATGGTGTCGTCCGTGCCGGCGCGTTGGAGCACTGGATTGCACGGGAACCACATTCCGCCGCCGCCGGAGTAGGCGGTGGTGCCGCCGAACTTGTCGGAGGCTTCGAGGAGTAGCACGGAAAGCCCTTCACGGGCCGCCGTGTAGGTTCCCGACATTCCGCCGCCGCCGGAGCCGGCGACCACCACGTCGTATTCTTCCATCCAATTGACCGGCATCGATTCTCATTCCTCGTGATTTAGCGGACGCTGGGTAGATGGCCGCGGATGACCGTTCGTCATCTGCGGGAGTTCAGGCTGTTCTGGTTCAGGAACCGGTGGTCATGTCTTCCGGCGCCCAGAACGCGCGCATCGACGTGATCTGGCCGGTGTCGTCGAACGTCATGACGTCGATGGGTTCCACGACATACGTCTGGTCTCCGGCTTCGGTGACCACGCGGAAATGGAACGTCGCCTCCAGTCCGCACACGCGTGCCACGTGCAATGTCGTGGTGAGCTGAGCGTCTTCGAGACCCTTGTAGAACTCCTCGATCGCGGTTCGGCCCCGGTGCACGTCCGACCCGACGGGATCTTCGAGGGTCGCGTCCTCGGCGTACAGCGCAGCCACCTCGGCGGCCGAACCGTCGGCGACAGTCGCCAGATAGCGATCGATGACGTTCCTGATGTCGGCTGCAGGCATGGCTTCCTTCTCGGTAGGGGCGGCGTTGATCGGGGTGGTCCGGCCGACTCCTGCGGCGGATCTCGGCGCCTTGACCCCGGCGCCTATGTCGCGCTGCGTGAACTGCTGTGGTCTGAGTACTTCCGACTGTTCGTCGTGGGCCCCGAATGTAGCGACCGTGGTGCACGTCACGGAGGTCGATTCCCGGAGAGTGGAAAACATGGTGGCGACGCACCACGCACGAGCGTCCCGCACACGGTGTTGTGCGCGGGACGCTCGCCTCTTCGCGGCCGGCTCAGGTGCCGGCCGCCCTCTCGCCGGCTTCGATCAGTCCGTCATCGAACGCGGCCCGTACCGCGGCGGTGAGGCTCTCGCATCGCCCGGTGCCGAATCGCTCCGGCTCGACGTCGAGCTCGGGGCATCTGGCGTGCCCGTCGACCCAGCGGGTGAGGGTGTGTTCGCGGGAGAACTTGGTGACCTCGACGCACGTGGAGCATCGGGGGCACGTGAAGGGCGTGGTGCGTGCCATCAGCGGCCCATCGCGGCGAGGTTCGCCGCGATCTCGGTCTCCCAGTGCGCGACGGCGTGGTCGGTGTCGATCTCCACTTCGACGCGCTCGACCATGTCGGGCTGGATGTCCTCCACGTCCACGTAGAACTGCTCGTACCACCTGCGCAGTTGGTAGACGGGGCCGTCCTGCTCGGTGAGCAGCGGGTTGTCGATCCGCGCCTTGTCGCGCCAGATCTCCACGTCCTGACCGAACCCGTAGGCGAGCCCGGTGGTCATGGCGTCGGCGGCGGCCTTGGCCTCGACGGGGTCGACACCGGGGCGGTGTTTGGTGGCGATCCCGAAGTTGATGAGGAAGGAGTCCTCGGTGATCGGGTAGTGGCTGTTGATCAGCACCGCCTCGACGTCCTTGCCGCCGAGGGTGAGCTGCTGCGGGTTGATCATGTACGACGGCCCGTAGTAGCTGGCCTCGGACCTGAGATAGGTGTCCGAGTCGCCGTAGGACTGATCCGGGTCGATGTCGGGCCGGGTCTGGCTGTGCATGATCTGGGTGGCGATGTGGCCCTCGAAGATGTTGCGGAAGTACTTGGGGGACACCAGGTGCACGTAGAAGAAGTGCGCCATGTCCACGAGGTTGTCGATCATCTCGCGGCAGTGCGCGCCCTCGACGAGGAAGGTCTGCCAGGACCAGTCGCTCCACTCGCCCTCGTCCCAGCCCTCGATGTAGGGGATGGTGACGTCCTCGGTGGGCTGCGACTTCTGCGGGTCGTGCCAGACGAACAGTTGCCCGTTGCGCTCCATGGACGGCCAGGCGCGCGTCTTGGCCGCCACCGGCACGCGCTTGGCGTAGGGGATCGCGGTGCACTTGCCGTTGCCGCCCCAACGCCAGTCGTGGAACGGGCAGGCGATCGCGTCGTCCTTGATGGTGCCCTTGGCGAGGTTGCCGCCCATGTGTCGGCAGTAGCCGTCGAGGATCTTGAGCCCGTCGGAGGTGTCAAAGACGACGAGGCTGGTGCCGAACACCTTGACCTGGTGGGGCTTGCCGTCGCGGAACTGGTCGATCAGGCCGAGGCAGTGCCAGCCACGGGCGAAGCGGGTGGGGTTGCCGGCGCTCTCGATCTCGCGGATCGCGGTATCGGAGTTCGGGGAAACAGGGGTCTGGGTCATCAGGGGCTCCCTTCGTTCTGTGACCGTGGGCCACACGGTAGGAGCGTGATCTGCGTCACGTGGTGACGATTTCCGGTGGTCGGAAAGCGGCTAATCCTTGGGTGCCTGAGGCGATCGAGAGATGTCGGCGAGGATGCCCATCGCGCACGTCCGGAGCGCCTGGGTGAGCGTCTTGTCGGACTCGATCCGGTCGAGCGGCCCGCATACCGAGACCGCGGTGTTGGTCTGGTGTCCGTCGCTCGTCGCGACGGGTCGCACGGTGACGGGCGTCGCCACGCAGGCGAGGTGGGGGAGGAGCTCACCGCGCGAATAGGCCAGACCGTCTTCCTGCACCACGCCGATCTCGGTTCGGAGTTCCTCGCGGGTGTGGAGGCTCTCCGGTGTGGTGAGCTCGAGCCGCGGGGCGAAATGCTCGTCGAGATAGTCGGGTCCCTCGGACGCCAGGAGCGCCTTGCCGGCCGCGGTCCTGAACGCGGGATGCCGGCCGCCGACGTACGTGGGGACGACGCTGAGTCGCGTGTCGCCGACCTTGTCCCACCACACCACGTCGGTGCCGTCGAGGTAACCGAGGTGCACCACCAGGCGGGTGCGTTCGTGCATGGCCTCGAGGTGGGGGCGGGCCAGGCGGAAGTACCAGTGGCCCTGCCGGGCGAGGGTGCCCAGGTGGAAGGGACGGACGCCGATCTCGTACTCGTTGCGGATCCGCAGGACCCACCGCCGGGCCACCATCTGCTCGAGGAGCCGGTGGACGGTGGTGCGGGGCAGTGCGGTGGCCTTGGAGATCTCGGTGAGGGTCATGGATCCCTCGGTCGCGATGGCGTCGAGGATCGTGTCCACTCTGTCGAGGATGCCGGTGAGGGAGTCTGGCCGGGTCATGGCGGTTGTCACTGTGTCTCTCCGTTCACGTCGCGCGAAGTGGGGGACGTCGCGCTGTGATGAGGGTCACTGTAGTCCGGTGAGTGGGAGGTGGGGAGGTGGGGGTTTCCGTTGAGCGGAAAAACCTGGGAGGTGACGGGACGACGACGACGAGGATGCCTCCCACCGGCCCGGATTCGCTGGCCGGGTCGCCGATCCACTGGAGTCCTCATGAGCAGCATTGATGTCCGGTTCGCTGATGTCCCCGGAGGCCGTCTGGGATACCGGGATCTGGGTGATCCCGACGGGAGGCCGGTGCTGTTCCTGCACGGCTCGGGGCCGGGGGTCACGGGCTGGCGGAACTACTCGGAGACCGTCGGCGCGTTCGTTGACGAGTTCCGCTGCATCGTTCTCGAGTT
The DNA here is from genome assembly GCF_053645265.1 of Dietzia sp. NPDC055343. NCBI lineage: Bacteria > Bacillati > Actinomycetota > Actinomycetes > Mycobacteriales > Dietziaceae > Dietzia > Dietzia sp. NPDC055343. The sequence goes on from NZ_JBSHMJ010000034.1 coordinate 29,534, forward strand.
TCCCGGTTTCGGCATCAGTGACGTGCGCGGCGGCCACCCCGTGGTCGACGCCCGGAACAGTTGCGTGGAGATCCTCGACCACCTGGGTATCGACAGGGCGAGCATCGTGGGGAACTCGATGGGCGGCATCGTCGGCGCCGGACTGGCGGCCAAGCAACCCGACCGCGTGGATCGACTCATCTGCATCGGCGGCGTGGGCACCACGTTGTTCAGCCCGGGCCCGGCGGAGGGGATCCGCCTGCTCATGGACTTCCTGGCCGAGCCGGACAAGCCGGCGCTGCACCGGTGGCTGCGATCGATGGTCTTCGATCAGGCGTTGGTCACCGAGCTGTTGCTGGAGCAGCGGTGGGCGCAGGTCAACGAACCGGGCGTGATCGAGTCGATGAAGTCCCTCTACAACCCGGCGGCGATCGCCAACGTTTCCCGCGGTGAGGTCTCCTTCGACCTGGCCGACGTCACCGCGCCGACACTGCTGTTCTGGGGCCGTGACGATCGCGTCTCGCCGGTGGACATGTCGATCATGCCGATGCGCCTCATTCCGGACGTGGAGGTGCACATCCTGCCGGACTGCGGGCACTGGGTGATGATCGAGCAGAAGGATGCCTTCGAGCGCCAGGCCCGGGAGTTCCTGCTGCGCAACTGACGTTTCCGGTCAGCGGAATCTCTACAACGTGACACGTGTCACGTCGCATAGGTTCCGGGTGGTGAGCAGCCTGCACCTGCTCAGCCGCCCGTCGTTCAAGGAGAACCGATGCCCCGATACCTCAAGACATCTGCTGCTCTGCTGGCCACCGCACTGGCCGTCACCGGGTGTGTTGGCGCGGGGCCTGACCAGAACGAGGCGAGCGGTGTTTCCGAAGTGGCGTTGCCGTCGCCCGGGGAGGGATGTACCGCGGATCGCGCGGGAGGCACCATCACGATGGGCGAGTACACGATGCTTCCGTCGTTCGCGCCCGGCCAGGGTGCATACGGGGTGGTCGGCGGGTCCCAATCCGCTGCCGTCTATGACCGCCTGATGCGCTGGGATGCGCAAGGGGAGGAGTTCGTTCCCCAGTTGGCGGAGTCGTTGGAGTCGGATGACACCAGCACAAGGTGGACGCTGACTCTGCCGGAGGGTGTGGAGTTCTCGAACGGGGATCCGCTCACCGCCTCCGACGTGGCGTTCACGGTGGGGCTGCACCAGGACCCGGCGACGCGCTCGATGGGGATGGCCGACGCGCGCCAGGTGGCGGACGTCGAGGTGGTGGATGATCAGACGGTCGAGTTCGTCCTGTCCGAGCCCTGGGCGGGCTTCCCTTCGATGCTGACGGGTCCGGTCGGCGAGGTGATCCCGCAGCAGGCTTTCGAAGCCGCGTCCTCGGAGGAATGGGCGGCGGCCCCGATCGGTGCGGGGGCCTACCTTCTGGACGAGTACATTCCGGGCCAGACAGCGGTGATGAAGCCCAACCCGAACTACTACGGGGGCGAGGTGTGTACGACACTGGAGTTCGTCCGGGTGCCCGGCTCGCAGGGCACATTCGAGGCCTTCCAGACCGGCGAGCTCCAGGTGGGCTTTCTGCGCGGGGCAAAAATCGTCCATGACGCCATGGATGCCGGCATGCCGGGCTTCTACGCCGTCCTCAGTTCCGGCTCGATCATCAATCTGAACAACGGCGCCGGCGGGTACGACGGGGTGTTCACCGATGTGCGGGCCCGCCAGGCAGTGGCCCACGCGCTGGACCGCGAACTGATGGACCAGCGTCTCAGTGGCGGTGTCGGTCAGCCGACGGCTGCGCTGCTGTCCGAGGATTCTCGTTTCTACAGCGGGCAGGAGGGTCCGGCCTTCGACCCCGAGCGATCCTCCGCGCTGGTCGAGGAGGTCAAGCAGGACACCGGTTGGGATGGTGGCGTGACCCTCGTGATCGGCGACGGCCCGGAAAACGTGGAATCCGGTGTGGTGATCAAGGCTCTCCTCGATGCGGTGGGCTTTGACGTGACAATCGAGAACACGGCTGTCTCGCAGGTGACGGCCCGTCAGTTCACGGGCGACTACGAGATGATGATCGGCGGATCCGTCGTCACCGAGGCCGATCCCGCGCATTCGCTGTGGAGTGCGGTCGTTCCGGGCGGGGCGATGAACTTCACCGGCACGGATGATGAGCGGCTGGTCAAGGCCGTGACAGAGCTCAAGGCCACTACCGCCGCAGAGGAACTGACTGATCGGCTGGCCGAGTTCCAGGAACTCCACGACGAGGTTGTGCCGTACACGGTGCATGCCAACGCCGAGGAATACGTGATCGTCGCGGAGTCGGTGCACGGGCTAGCGCCCACGCTGCACAACGTCATCCTGTTCGACGACGCCTACATCCAGGAGTAGTCCGGAACCACGACGAGAGCCACGGCTCCGGTCTCGTACCGGGGCAGTGGCTCTCGGTTTCCGTGCGGTGTAATCCTGCGATGAGGCAGCCGGCCGCCCGGACCCTCAGTCGTCTCCACGACGGTGGTCGTGCTTGCGCAGCCGCGCACGTTCGACTTCCAGTGCCGGTCCGGCCGGCCGGGCTGACCCGGCCGTGTCCCCGCCGCCTCCATCGAGTTGGAAGTACTCGTACAGGCGGTCCTCGTCGGCGGCCGTGAGATCCCGGCCGGCTTCCACGCTCGGTGCGTCCTTCACCTGTTCCTTGGTGAATTGCACGTGGACCTCGCTGCCGTCGACGCGGGCGCCCCGCAGCGGCACGAAGCTCTCGGTTGTCAGGAGCTTGCTGGTCGAAACGGTGGCGAACGTGGGTTCATCGGTGCGGTCGTCGAGGTAGACCGTGCTGAGTTTGCCGATCTTGTCTCCCGAACTGTCGTAGACGACCGTGCCGTAAAGACGATCGAGTAGTTCCTTGTCGATCATGGCGGACTCCCTGGGTAGCCGGTTCAAGCACTCGCCACGCTAGGAGCCCGCCAGTGGGTTTGCGACCGGTCCGATGCCCCGGCCGCCCTGGGCGCGTGCCCCGCGGGTATGGCGTCACCGCAGCCCCGGGAGCAGGTGCGGCCACCTCTTTTCGCGGTAGCCGGCGGCGCGCCGTGGAACACTCGCGGCCAAATCAATCGACGACGCTCGCGTCCGCGACAGCCGAGGCGCCAGGCAGAGCAGAGGTGCGCACCCATGACCACAACGCCGAAGATGCCCACCGACTGGTAATTCGAGGACTTCGCCGAGGGGCAGGTGTTCCGGACCCAGGGGCGCACTATCACCGAGGCCGACCTCGTGACGTTCGCCGTGTGGAGCTGGGACACCAATCCCGTGCACACGGACGCGGTCTCCACCGTGGAGCGGCGGTTCGGGGGCCCGATCGCGCACGGGGTCCTGGGGCTGTCGGTGGTGATGGGTCTGGCGTCGCGGGAGGGTGTGTTCGACGGCTGCTCGGTGGCGTTGCTCGGGATCGACGGCTGGCGGTTCCACCTGCCGATCAGGGCGGGGGACACGGTGCGTGCGGAGATCACCATCACGGGGACTCGCCTCACGTCGTCGGGGGAGACCGGTGTCCTGGAGCGGCGCTTCGAACTCTTCGGCGCCGACGACAAGCTTGTGCAGAGCGGCCGGATCGACTTGATGGTGAGCTGCCGGCCGACGGCATAGGGACGGTCGGTGGCGGTCGGGGGAGGGAATGACGACAACGACGACGAAGCTCGCCCCCGCACGAACGAAAGCTATTGCCCGAATTTGCAACCGAACGGAAGCCCGAGGGCTCGGCAGCGAAGCGCCATTCTAGGCACAAAGTTCGATGTGTAGGCGAACTTGTCAGAGTAGCCAGCGACCCGTGTCTCAAATTCCAAGCACAGAAGCCTGGGCGAGGACATCGGCAGGCATTGGACGCCGAAGTTCCCAGCGAATCTGGATCGGGCGTTCGCCGGAGTGCGAGACGTAGTCAGCGTTGCCCAACAGCATGAAGGGCGCAGTCGCTACGTCATCTTTCGGTGAGTTCCGGACCGCGAGTAGGACGCTGGTCCCGATCTCGCGCTGACTGAGGTATCGACGGCCGGTCTTCGATGACTGCGAGGTGCCCGACTGCGATTCCCAGTCAAACAACGTTGGCGAAACAGGGACGTCGCGGTACATCGTCGACGGGCTGAAGATGGCCTCGTCCTTGTGGAGATTGATAAAGAAGATGTCGGTCTGGTGGGCTTCAGACCAAGCGACGCCTTCGCGGGATCCCTGCGGTCTTCCGTCCTTGCCGCGCCAGTCGAGCGCTGAAAGGAGTTCCTCGCGGCTGTAGCTCGCATGTGATCGCAGGGGGAGGTCAACGAGGTTGCCCTCGAGTGGAAGCGGAACGTGGTGGATGTTCCGGGTCGCAGCTTCCATGAGCTGTATCAGTTCTTCGAAGAGCCGGGGGAACGCAGCGAGTTCGGTGACGGTGCGAGCAAAGTCAGGCGTGGCCTGTGAAGGGACCAGGTAGTCCACGAGCATTGACGCCCAAAGATCGTCGCGGGTGAGCGCGTCGCCGGCCAAGATGGCTCCGGCTACGCGGGCGTATTCTCGAATGCGGTCGATGTCGTCAACTGTCCTCAAGCGTTGGAGCTTTTTGAGGAGCTTCTTTTCTTCGCCTTCTGGCTCGGCCTGCCCCGTCGCGATAGTCACGATCGTCGTCCAGGAACGATCTGTGCGGTATACGTCGTCCAGGTCGCGATTGGTTTCATCGAGGAATTCGGCCAGCTTGGGGACTTCTCCTAGTGATGACAGGTCCTTTGCTAGAGCGTTCTTGGTATTGGCGTTGACTGCCATCCTTATCGACTGGAGGACCTCTTCTCGAGATACCTCGTCGAGAACGATCCGCGAGGCGCCGGGAAGGGACGGGAATCCCACATCGAGGTCAGACTTGAGGCGGCGGCGCGACAACCCGGTCATTGCGTGGAACCTGCCAGCGAGGTTGAAGTCGGCACGATGTTGGCCCACAGAGTCCAAGACGATGAGAACCGCTTTGCCCGGGGAGCGACGCAAGCCGCGGCCGAGTTGCTGAATGAAGATCGTCGAGCTGGCGGTCGGACGCAACATGAGAACAACATCCACAGACGGGATATCGACGCCCTCGTTGAAGACATCGACGGTGAAGATGCATCGCAGCTCGCCCGCCTTCAGTTGCTCGACCAGGGCGCGGCGCTCGTCGGGGGCCGTGGTGCCGACTATGGCGGCAGACGGAAGACCCCGGGCGGTGAACGTTTCGGCCATGTAGTTGGCATGGTCAACTGAGACACAAAAGCCGAGAGCCCGCATCCGTGAGGGGTCTAGGACCTTCTCGCGGAGCGCCTTGAGGATGAGCAGTGTCCGAGCATCGTTGCCGGTGTACAACGCAGAGAGCGCTCCTGGACTGTATTGACCAGCGGTCCATTCGACATCGCGCAGATCGGTGTTGTCGGAGATCCCGTAATAGTGGAACGGGCACAACAGATCCTGCTCGAGCGCATCCCACAACCGCAGCTCGTACGCTGTGCGGCCATCAAAGAACTCACGAACGTCGACGCCGTCAGCGCGTTCAGGTGTGGCAGTCAGTCCCAACACTTCGCCGGCGTGGAACCTCGAGAGGAGCCTCCGGTAGCTCGAGGCCTCTGCGTGATGAAACTCGTCAATGACAAGTACATCCCAGTGATCCGATGCATCGGAATCGCGATCGAGGGATTGGATGCTGGCGAAGACGTGCTTCCACTTGCGTGGTCGGTCGCCACCCACGAAGAGTTCGCCGAAGGAACCATCGCCGAGCACCGCCCGGAATGTCCGTAGCGCCTGGACGAGGATTTCTTTGCGGTGCGCGACAAAGAGCAGTGAAGGCTGCGTGCCGCCGGCTTCTTCGACCAACCTGCGGTAGTCGAGCGCCGCGACGACGGTCTTTCCCGTGCCAGTGGCGGCGACCAGAAGGTTTCGGTGATGCCCGAAGACCTCGCGCTCAGTGGCAAGCGCGTCGAGCATCAGCTGCTGGTGGCCGAACGGACGCACCTCGAGCCCAGCGAGTGTGACCAGGACGGAGCCGCTTTTGCGACCACCGGCCTCCTCTAGCGCTTGGTCTAGCTTGTTGGCGTCGCGCTCTGGGTCGTATGGCTCGAAGTCCGGCAGATTCCAGTACGAGTCGAAGACCGTTCGGAACTTGGCGATCTGAGCAGTGTGGATCACGGACGAAAGTCGCACGTTCCATTCCAGGCCGTCTACGAGCGCCGAACGGGACAGGTTTGAGCTGCCCACATAGGCGGTGTCGAATCCCGAGTGTCGACGAAAGAGCCAGGCTTTGGCGTGGAGTCGCGTGGAGGCCTTCTCGAAGCGCACCTTGACATGCGCCCCGTAGTCCCGCACGAGTACGTCGAGGGCTCTTCGATCCGTTGCGCCCATGTACGTCGTGGTGAGTACGCGCGGAGTGATCCCACGTTCGGCGAGTAGCTCGAACTGCGGAGCAAGCACCGTCACGCCGGTGAACTTTACGAAGGCGCAGAGTAGATCAACCTCATCTGCAGATTCCATTTCGAGGGCGAGCTCGTTGCCGAGACCGGGTTCGTCGCGGGCGTTGGTGAGAAGCGCGCCCTCTGATAGCGGTGTGGAGGGGCGTCGTGGCTGAGACTTGCCAACGGGATAGATGGATTGAAGGACCGTGCCGCCTGCAAGGTCGTCATCCGACTCGATGAACTCGATGAAGCGCTCAACGAAGGCCAGTCGCTTGTCAACGTCGAGGGTTTCGAGATGTCGGCGAACTGCATCACCCACATGGCGACCAAGTATCTCGGGAGCCAGTGTGGGATCGAGCTCCACGATGTCGTGAGCGCGTGCAGTGACATCGAGACGACGCTGAAACCGCGGGGTGATGACGGATTCGTAGAGCCCATCGGGGAGAGGTGCGCTCAAGAATGCTGCTCCATCTGGGACTGAAAGGCGGGGGAAGTGAGGATTGCTACAGCCGGGATGTCTGGAGCGGCCCAATCGAGGGCGGGTAGCGAGCCAATGGAGACCCACCGCAGTTCGTCGTGATCAGTGCTGTGCGTTGGCACTTCTGCTGACGTCACGAAGTAGCAGGCCAGATCAATGTCGTTGTGGCCGACGGTGGTGACGGATCTGTCGATGAGGGCGTCGACCGAGATTGAGATCCCAAGTTCTTCCCGGATTTCGCGAACTAAGGCGGTTTCGGGAGTCTCGTCGTCGTCGACCTTCCCGCCCGGAAACTCCCACTTACCCGCAGCAGTCTTGCCGGGCGCGCGGCGGCAGGCAAGAACCGTGCTGTCGCGCACGAACACCGCCGCAACGACCTCAAGACGCCGCAATGGAGCTCCCTAGGTTTCGACTCGAATGATCAGGACTCGACCATATCGGGGGCGTCCGACATCACTTCGCCATATCCACCCAGTCCTTGAACCCGGACGGGTCGTGGCGGCCCATATTGGCGTGCTCGAACATGCCCCAGCCCTCGGCGCCGTTGCAC